>NZ_JBIUWJ010000009.1:0-37926 GCF_044743405.1 Pseudomonas sp. NPDC087626 | reverse complement strand
CCGGCGGCTTCGCCAAGCTGGTCAGCGCCGGTGTGGACTTCGTGCGCATCGCCAAGATCATGGAAAAATTCGGCTGGCCGATGGGCCCGGCGTACCTGATGGACGTGGTCGGCATCGACACCGGTCACCACGGTCGTGACGTGATGGCTGAAGGCTTCCCGGACCGCATGAAAGACGACCGTCGTTCGGCCGTTGACGTGCTCTACGAAGCCAAGCGCCTGGGCCAGAAGAACGGCAAGGGCTTCTACGCCTACGAGACCGACAAGCGCGGCAAGCAGAAGAAAGTGGCCGACCCCTCGGTACTGGAAGTGCTCAAGCCAATCGTTTACGAGCAGCGCGAAGTCACTGACGAAGACATCATCAACTGGATGATGATCCCGCTGTGCCTGGAAACCGTGCGTTGCCTGGAAGACGGCATTGTCGAGACTGCTGCCGAAGCCGACATGGGTCTGGTCTACGGTATTGGTTTCCCTCCATTCCGTGGCGGCGCACTGCGCTACATCGATTCGCTCGGTGTTGCCGAGTTCGTTGCCCTGGCTGACCAGTACGCTGATTTGGGCGCGCTGTACCACCCGACCGCAAAACTGCGTGAGATGGCCAAGACTGGCCAGCGGTTCTTCGGTTAAGCGTCCAACTTTTGAGCGAGAGTGAAATTTTATGAGCTTGAATCCTAGAGACGTCGTGATTGTCGACTTCGGTCGTACTCCGATGGGCCGCTCCAAGGGCGGCATGCACCGCAACACCCGCGCTGAAGACATGTCGGCGCACCTGATCAGCAAACTGCTGGAACGCAACGTCAAGGTCGATCCGAGCGAAGTCGAGGACGTGATCTGGGGCTGCGTCAACCAGACCCTGGAGCAGGGCTGGAACATCGCCCGCATGGCGTCCCTGATGACGCAGATCCCGCACACCGCTGCCGGCCAGACCGTCAGCCGCCTGTGTGGCTCGTCGATGAGTGCGCTGCACACTGCCGCGCAAGCAATCATGACCGGCAACGGTGACGTATTTGTCGTCGGCGGCGTCGAGCATATGGGTCACGTGAGCATGATGCACGGTGTCGATCCGAACCCGCACATGTCGCTGTACGCGGCGAAAGCCTCGGGCATGATGGGCCTGACCGCGGAAATGCTGGGCAAGATGCACGGCATTACCCGTGAGCAGCAGGATGCCTTCGGCGTGCGCTCCCACCAACTCGCCCACAAGGCGACCGTGGAAGGCAAGTTCAAGGACGAAATCATCCCGATGCAGGGCTACGACGAGAACGGTTTCCTGAAACTGTTCGACTACGACGAAACCATTCGTCCGGAAACCACCCTGGAAAGCCTGGCGGCATTGAAGCCAGCGTTCAATCCAAAGGGCGGCACCGTGACCGCCGGTACTTCGTCGCAGATCACCGATGGTGCTTCGTGCATGATCGTGATGTCGGCGCAGCGTGCCCAGGACCTGGGTATCCAGCCAATGGCGGTGATCCGTTCGATGGCAGTGGCGGGTGTGGATCCGGCGATCATGGGCTATGGTCCAGTACCGGCGACACAAAAAGCACTGAAGCGCGCGGGTCTGAGCATCTCCGACATCGACTTCTTCGAACTCAACGAAGCTTTCGCTGCACAGGCCCTGCCGGTGCTGAAAGATTTGAAAGTGCTCGACAAGATGAACGAGAAGGTTAACCTGCACGGCGGCGCGATCGCCCTGGGTCACCCATTCGGTTGTTCCGGTGCACGTATCTCCGGCACCCTGCTCAATGTCATGAAGCAGAATGGCGGCACCTTCGGTGTATCGACCATGTGCATTGGCCTCGGCCAGGGCATTGCCACCGTCTTCGAACGCGTTTAAGCGTTGCGTTGACGGAAGCCGGGGCCAAGTGCCCCGGTTTTTGTTTTTCTGAAGATTTTTTTGTTTTTTATTTCGACGTATTTGAACGAGGCCCAGAGCATGCCGATCCAACCCGGGCTCTACCAGCATTACAAAGGTCCGCAGTACCGTGTTTTCAACGTTGCACGGCACTCGGAAACCGAAGAAGAAGTGGTCTTCTACCAAGCCCTGTATGGCGATTACGGCTTTTGGGTGCGCCCTTTGAGCATGTTCCTGGAGTCGGTCGAAGTTGACGGCGAGCAGGTCCCGCGCTTTGCTTTGGTGCAGGCCGAACCCAGCCTTTTTTCCCGGCCATAAGCGCAAGTCGCGCAGAACCCTGCGCTTGACCTCACCTTGTTGCCACTATATATAGCGGTGCCGCGTCAGGCGCCAACCGCCTTTCACTTCTCGAATTCAGGAATTTTCTGATCCATGGGCAAATCGCTGGTCATTGTGGAATCCCCGGCTAAGGCCAAGACCATCAACAAGTATCTGGGCAACCAATACGTGGTGAAGTCGAGTATCGGCCATATCCGAGACCTGCCCACCAGCGGTTCGGCTAGCGCCAGCAAAGAGCCAGCCGCCAAGCGCGGCAAGGCCGCTGCTGGTGAAGTGCCGGCGCTGTCGCCTAAGGAAAAAGCGCGCAAGCAACTGGTTGCGCGCATGGGTGTCGATCCGGACCACGGCTGGAAAGCCAAGTACGAGATCCTCCCGGGCAAGGAAAAGGTCATCGAAGAACTGCGTCGGCTCGCCAAGGACGCCGACACCATCTATCTCGCAACGGACTTGGACCGCGAAGGGGAAGCCATTGCCTGGCACCTGCGCGAAGCCATCGGTGGGGATGACAGCCGCTACAAGCGCGTGGTGTTCAACGAAATCACCAAGAAGGCGATCCAGGAAGCCTTCTCCCAGCCAGGCGAGCTGGATATCGATCGGGTCAACGCCCAGCAAGCGCGGCGCTTCCTCGATCGCGTAGTGGGCTACATGGTCTCGCCGCTGCTGTGGTCGAAGATCGCCCGTGGCTTGTCGGCCGGCCGTGTCCAGTCGGTTGCCGTGAAGCTGGTGGTGGAGCGTGAGCGCGAGATTCGCGCGTTCAACCCCGAAGAGTACTGGGAAGTCCACGCTGACCTCGGCACCGCCAAGGGCGCCAACGTGCGTTTTGAAGTGGCCCGTGAAAACGGCGAAGCCTTCAAGCCGCTCAACGAAGCCCAGGCCATGGCGGCCCTGGAAAAGCTCAAGTCGTCCAGCTACACCATTGCCAAGCGTGAAGACAAACCGACCAGCAGCAAACCGTCGGCCCCGTTCATCACCTCCACCCTGCAGCAGGCCGCCAGTAACCGCCTGGGCTTCGGTGTGAAGAAAACCATGATGATGGCCCAGCGTTTGTACGAAGCCGGCTACATCACTTATATGCGTACCGACTCGACCAACCTCTCGGCCGATGCCGTGGCGATGGCGCGCACTTATATCGAAGGCGAGTTCGGCGGCAAGTACCTGCCGGAAACCCCGAATGTCTACAGCAGCAAGGAAGGCGCACAGGAGGCTCACGAAGCGATTCGTCCTTCCGACGTGAATACCGATCCAAGCAAGCTGTCGGGCATGGAACGTGACGCTGAGCGTCTCTACGAGCTGATCTGGCGCCAATTCGTCGCCTGCCAGATGCTGCCGGCCAAATACCTGTCGACCACCGTCAGCGTCGCTGCCAGTGGCTTCGAGCTGCGTGCCAAGGGCCGTATCCTGAAGTTCGACGGCTATACCCGCGTGATGCCGCAAATGGCCAAGCCGGGCGACGATGATGTGCTGCCGGACATGGCCCAGGGCGATGTGCTGAAGCTGATCAAGCTTGATCCCAGCCAGCACTTCACCAAGCCGCCGGCGCGCTACTCGGAAGCGAGCCTGGTCAAGGAAATGGAAAAACGCGGTATCGGTCGTCCGTCGACCTATGCGGCAATCATTTCGACTATCCAGGACCGTGGCTACGTCGCGCTGCACAACCGTCGTTTCTACTCGGAAAAAATGGGTGACATCGTCACCGAGCGTCTGTCCGAGAGCTTCTCCAACCTCATGGACTACGGCTTTACCGCCGGCATGGAAGAGAACCTCGATGACGTCGCCCAGGGCGAGCGGGACTGGAAAAGCGTGCTGGACGAGTTCTACGGCGACTTCAAGAAGAAGCTCGAAGTGGCCGAGAGTCCGGAACACGGCATGCGGGCCAACCAGCCGGTAATGACCGATATCCCGTGCGTGACCTGCGGTCGCCCGATGCAGATCCGTACCGCGTCGACCGGCGTGTTCCTCGGATGCTCGGGCTACAGCCTGCCGCCGAAAGAACGCTGCAAGGCCACCGTCAACCTGGTGCCGGGCGATGAAATCGCCGCGGACGACGAGGGCGAGTCGGAGTCCCTGGTGCTGCGTGGCAAGCACCGTTGCCCGATCTGCAGCACCGCGATGGATGCTTACCTGCTGGATGAGAAGCGCAAGCTGCACATCTGCGGGAACAACCCCGATTGCGATGGCTACGAGATCGAGCAGGGCAGCTACCGGATCAAGGGCTACGAAGGCCCGAGCCTGGAATGCGATAAGTGTGGCAGCGAAATGCAGCTCAAGACCGGCCGTTTCGGCAAGTTCTTCGGTTGCACCAACGCCACCTGCAAGAACACCCGCAAACTGCTGAAAAGCGGTGACGCGGCGCCGCCGAAGATGGACCCGGTGAAGATGCCCGAGCTCAAGTGCGAGAAGGTCAACGACACCTACATCCTGCGCGACGGTGCTTCCGGCCTGTTCCTGGCGGCCAGCCAGTTCCCGAAAAACCGCGAGACCCGTGCCCCGCTGGTGATCGAGATCGTGCCCCACAAGGACGAGATCGATCCCAAGTACCACTTCCTCTGTGAAGCGCCTAAGAAGGATCCGGATGGCCTGCCAGCCGTGATTCGCTACAGCCGCAAGACCAAGGAGCAGTACGTGCAGACTGAAGTCGAGGGCAAGCCAACCGGTTGGAAGGCCTTCTACGACGGCGGCAAATGGGTGGTTGAAGACAAGCGCGTAGCCAAGTAAGCCGGCAGCGCGTTACAAGCAGGCCGCATGCCTACCCTCGGGTGAGCATGCGGCCTTTGTTTTGGGCTTGCGGATGCCTTGTCTGATCCGTGACACTGTCAGGCCAGCATTACGCGTCCTATTTCGTTGTGGAGACTGCCGTCATGGCCTTTGAGCTCTATACCCGCACCAACCAGAAAATCTACTTCGCCGGCTTGTCGCTAGAGGCCCTGGCCCGAGCGGAAGACGGGAGGGCGATGAACTCCCCGGCGCTGATCCAGGCCGGGCGCGAGTCAGCGCTGTTTCACTTGTACGGCGCGTTGCTGGGGCTGTGCCATGAGATCGCCGGGTTCTACCGCCTGCCGCAGGCCAATGCACCTCGGGCGGAGCTCTTGCTGACCCCTGAGGTGCTCGAGACCCTGGCCATCCCAGAGCTGGCGGAAATGGTCGAGCTGGCCCGCAATCGTGAAACCTGGCTGGCCAAGCTGTTGGCGGCCCACACCGCGCTTTTTCAGCCGCCTCGTGCACCGCACAAGCCCAAGGGCGACGTGACGCAACCGCTGATCGTGGCGGTGAGTCTCGATGAGGAGCCTGAAGCGGAGCTGAGCAGGGAAGAACTGGAAAGCTGGCGCCAGAACCTCAAGAGCCTGGCACTGCGTTTCCGTGAAGGCTTGAACGAGTGCTGAAACATCCGGCAGGAAGCTGAGCAGCAAGGGTCAGGGATGATCTCAAACAATGGTTTCGGTTACATGCTGTCGGTCAAGATCCTGAGCGAAGCATCACCGATGCCTATATAATCCCCGCCTTTCGTGGAGAACAGACCTTTATGCCAACGTCCTTTCTAGAAATTGTCGAACTGCCAGACGGCCGAATTGAACTGCGCAGGGCTGAGGACGAGGGTTCCCTGGTGACGCTGGACTTCTCGGAAGATGCCAAGGCGTTCCTGCAAGGCCAGCACGTTGAAGTCGCCAAGGCGATGTTGAGCGTGGGTGTGCAGATGGCTGGGCGCCTGGTTGAAGGCGATTTTGAAAAGGAAGAGGGGCCGCGGATTCTGCATTGATTCCGTCTGTCGGCTTTTTTCGTAAGTATTCTTACAGATCTTCGTTACAGATTGGCTTCTCTGCCCTGGAGAAGCCCTGCGTCTAACGCGTGCGCCCTGGCTGCTACTTAGCCCAATCGAATATTCAGACTTTGTGCATCGCCGATACGTGCGGCGCCGATCAACTGTTGCCGCGCGCTGCTGTTCAGCGGGTTCAGCCAGCTGACAACGGTGTGGCTGCGGCCCAGGCGCAGGGCTTCGCAGGCCAGTTGCTGGGCGCTTTGCGTGCCGCGTGGGTGGAGCAGGAGAATGCGCTCGCGGTTCAGGCCAGCATCGCGCAGCCAGGCTTGGGTCAGGCTGGCTGGAGGGGCGATAAGGGTCAGCCAGCGGGCGTCCTGGTCCTGGCTCAACTCCCTGAGGATCGGCGCCAGGAGGCTCAGGCAGTTCCCGGCCGCACCACGTAGAGACAGCTCGCTGAATGCTTCAGGTTCGGCGCTCCAGGGCGCCTCGACCACGTCTTTGAGGATCGGCGCCAGTGGCTGGGCCATGAACGCTTCGAACAACGGCAGTTGGGCGGGCTGTGGTGTGTGTGGGAACTGCATAACGCCTCCTTTATCGGCGAATGACGCCGACACTCAAGCCTTCGATCACCAGGTCCTGATCTTTCAGGTTCACTTCGATCGGGGCGAACTCGGGGTTTTCGGCCATCAGCCAGACCTTGCTGCCATCACGCTTGAAGCGTTTGACGGTGACTTCATCGCCAATGCGTGCGACGACAATCTGGCCGTTGCGGGCCTCGCGAGTGGTGTGGACGGCCAGCAGGTCGCCGTCGAGTATCCCGACGTCCTTCATGCTCATGCCGTGTACGCGCAACAGGTAGTCGGCGCGCGGATGAAAGAAGGCCGGGTTGATGTTGCAGGACTCTTCGATGTGCTGCTGGGCGAGGATTGGTGCACCGGCGGCGACCCGGCCAATGATCGGCAGGGTGGATTCGTCGGCCTTGGCCTCGAAACCAGGAATACGAATGCCGCGCGAAGCGCCGGGGGTCATTTCTATAGCGCCCTTGCGGGCCAGGGCCTTGAGGTGTTCTTCCGCCGCATTGGGCGATTTGAAACCGAGCTCCAAGGCGATTTCCGCGCGGGTTGGCGGATAACCGTTGTCTTCGAGGCAACGTTTGATAAAAGCCAGAATCTCAGCTTGGCGTGGCGTCAGTTTTAGCATCTCGATCGCTCTGTCTTTTTATACAGTGACTGGGATTATATACAGTGGAATGATCTTGGCAATCCTCCTTTTTGCGGTGACCGCCGGACGGTCGGCCGGCAGTTCGTTGCTGCCGGTGTTGTAGGACTGGCTACAGCCAGCAGCTTGTATGGTTAAATAGCTGACTGAGCATTCCCAAAACGGACGGGCAGACTTGACAATACACAGGCTGAAACGTATGTTTCAAACAAGTGTTTGTCAGGCGGAGTAGCCATGGCCCAGTCGGAAACCGTAGAACGCATTCTCGATGCTGCCGAGCAGTTGTTCGCGGAAAAAGGTTTTGCCGAAACTTCATTGCGGTTGATCACCAGCAAGGCCGGGGTCAACCTGGCTGCGGTGAACTATCATTTCGGCTCCAAGAAGGCCTTGATCCAGGCAGTCTTCTCGCGTTTTCTCGGGCCGTTCTGCACCAGCCTCGATCGTGAGCTGGAGCGGCGTTCCGCCAAGCCGGACAACAAGCCGACCCTGGAAGAACTGCTGGAAATCCTCGTCGAACAAGCCCTGGTGGTCCAGCCACGCAGCGGCAATGACCTGTCGATCTTCATGCGCTTGCTCGGCCTGGCCTTCAGCCAGAGCCAGGGGCACTTGCGGCGTTACCTGGAAGATATGTACGGCAAGGTGTTCCGCCGCTACATGACGCTGGTCAACGAAGCCGCCCCGCGTATTCCGCCTATCGAGCTGTTCTGGCGAGTGCACTTCATGCTGGGGGCCGCGGCGTTCAGCATGTCCGGGATCAAGGCCCTGCGTGCGATCGCCGAGACCGATTTCGGCGTCAATACCTCGATCGAACAGGTGATGCGCCTGATGGTGCCGTTCCTGGCCGCAGGTATGCGCGCCGAAACCGGCGTCACCGACGCCAGCATGGCTGCCGCGCAACTGCGCCCACGCAGCAAGTCGGTACCGGCCGCCGCCAAGGTTTAGCCGCGTATGGCTGGGCGCGGCAGCGGACATCCGCTAAGCTAGCCGCCCATGCCGACTGCCGTTTCAACCCTGTCCCCTGTTTCCCCGACCGCGCTCATTTTGCCGGGCATCGCCTGTGGCGCCGAAGCTGCGTGGCTGCGTTGGGCTCGGGACTTTCAAGACGCGCCGCGCGCGCATTTCCAGATCAAGGAATTTTTATGACTGCTGGCCTGCAAGGCTCGTTGATGGTGGACGTCGCCGGTACCTGGCTGACGGCTGAAGATCGCCAACTGTTGCGTCAGCCCGAGGTGGGTGGCCTGATCATTTTTGCCCGCAATATCGAGCATCCACGCCAGGTGCGCGAGTTGAGCGCGTCGATCCGCGCCGTGCGTCCCGACCTGTTGCTGGCAGTGGATCAGGAGGGTGGTCGGGTGCAGCGTCTGCGCCAGGGTTTTGTCCGGCTACCAGCGATGCGGGCGATTGCCGATAACCCGAACGCCGAGTACCTGGCCGAGCAGTGTGGCTGGATCATGGCTACCGAAGTGCTGGCCGTGGGCCTGGACCTGAGCTTTGCCCCGGTGCTGGACCTGGACTATCAGCGCAGTGCGGTGGTCGGCACGCGCTCCTTCGAGGGTGATCCCGAGCGCGCGGCGTTGCTCGCCGGCGCGTTCATGCGTGGCATGAACCAGGCTGGCATGGCCGCCACCGGCAAGCACTTCCCGGGACATGGCTGGGCCGAGGCGGATTCCCACGTGGCGATCCCTAATGATGAGCGCAGCCTGGAGCAGATCCGCGCCCACGACCTGGTGCCGTTCGCCCGCTTGAGCAAACAGCTGGCGGCGGTGATGCCGGCCCACGTCATTTACCCGCAGGTCGATTCGCAACCCGCAGGTTTCTCGCGGCGCTGGCTGCAAGACATTCTGCGTGGCGAGTTGCAGTTTGATGGGGTGATTTTCAGTGACGACCTGTCGATGGCTGGAGCCCACGTGGTGGGAGATGCCGCCAGTCGCATCGAGGCGGCGCTGACTGCCGGTTGCGATATGGGTCTGGTATGCAATGACCGGGCAGCAGCCGAGCTGGCACTGACCGCGGCGCAACGCTTGAAGGTCAAGCCGTCTGCGCGTATCGCGCGGATGCGTGGCCAGGCGTTCGCCAGCACCGACTATCGCCAGGACCCGCGCTGGTTGGCGGCCTTGGGTGCGCTCAGGGATGCGCAGTTGATCGATTGAGGGCTTGGTTGCGCTTACCGAGTTGAACCCATCGCGGGCAAGCCCGCTCCCACACAGGCA
Source organism: Pseudomonas sp. NPDC087626 (assembly GCF_044743405.1). Taxonomy (NCBI): domain Bacteria; kingdom Pseudomonadati; phylum Pseudomonadota; class Gammaproteobacteria; order Pseudomonadales; family Pseudomonadaceae; genus Pseudomonas; species Pseudomonas sp. NPDC087626. The sequence goes on along the minus strand of NZ_JBIUWJ010000009.1, from coordinate 28,554 downwards.
GGTTTGGTGGGTGCTTGCAGGTTTTGCATGCACCCACCAAACCTGCCTGTGTGGGAGCGAGCGCCCGCTTGCGGCTTGCTCGCGATGGCGATCTGTCAGGCTCTGCTAGACCTTCGACTTGTCCGGCAGCGGCGCAAACAGGGCGTCAATGTCGTCGCTCTGCAGCTTCCAGTCACCCGTGGTGCGGCCATCCAGCACGCCGGCGGCGAGGTCGGATTTTTCCTTTTGCAGATGCTGGATTTTCTCCTCGACCGTGCCGCGGGCGATCATCTTGTAGACGAACACTGGTTTTTCCTGACCGATCCGGTACGCGCGGTCCGTTGCCTGGTTTTCGGTAGCCGGGTTCCACCATGGGTCGTAGTGAATCACGGTGTCGGCTTCCGTCAGGTTCAGGCCCACGCCACCGGCCTTGAGGCTAATCAGAAAGATCTGATGCTTGCCGCTCTGAAAATCCTTCACCGGGCTGCGCCGATCCCGAGTCTGCCCGGTCAGCAGCGCGTAGGCGATACCGCGTTTTTCCAACTCCTGCTCGATCAGCGAGAGCATTGAGGTGAACTGGGAAAACAGCAGGATCTTGCGCCCCTCCTCGAACAGCTCCTCAAGCATCTCCATCAGGCTGTCCAGCTTGCCCGAAGTGCTGCCGCGGGTGGGTAGGGCGGCTTCATTGACCAGGCGTAGATCGCAGCACACCTGGCGCAACTTGAGCAGCGCCTCGAGAATGATGATCTGGCTGCGGGCCACGCCTTTGCGGGTGATTTCGTCGCGGACTTTCTTGTCCATCGCCAGGCGCATGGTTTCATAAACGTCGCGCTGGGCCTCGTTGAGGTCGACCCAGTGGATGATTTCGGTTTTTGGCGGCAGCTCGGTGGCCACCTGTTCCTTGGTGCGACGCAGCAGGAAGGGTTTGATCCGGCCATTGAGGTGCTGCAGGCGGACGTCGCTGGCGCGCTTTTCAATTGGCACGCGGTAGTCGCGGTTGAAGCTTTTGACATCCCCCAGCCAACCGGGCAGCAGGAAGTGGAACAGTGACCACAGTTCGCCCAGGTGGTTTTCCAGGGGCGTACCACTGAGGCACAGGCGCTGCCGGGCAGTCAGCTCGCGAGCCGCTTGCGCCGCCTTGCTGGTGGGGTTCTTGATGTATTGCGCTTCGTCGAGCACCAGGATGTGCAGGGGTTGCTGGGCCAGGCGCTCGACATCCTTGGGCAGCAGCGCATAAGTGGTGAGTATCAGGTCGTAGTCGGCCAGGTGATCGAAGTGTTTTTTGCGCGCGGCGCCATACAGTGCCAGGACCTTGAGCTGGGGCGCGAAGTGCGCGGCTTCGTCGAGCCAGTTGGGAATCAGGCTGGTGGGCATCACCACCATGCACGGCCGGTCGAGGCGCCCGGCGTTCTTCTCGGTCAGTACGTGGGCCAGGGTCTGCAGAGTTTTGCCCAGTCCCATGTCGTCCGCCAGGATCCCGCCGACTTCCAGTTCCCGCAGCGATTGCATCCAGCTCAGGCCTTCCAGCTGATAGGGGCGCAGCGTCGCGTTGAGACCGGTCGGGGGCTCGGCGCTGTAGTCCTTGATGTCTCGCAGGCGCTGGGCGAAGGAGCGGATGTGCTCGCCGCCTTCCCATAGCAGTGGCAGGTCTTCCAGTGGATTGAGGCGCGTGGCGTCGGCGCTGCTCAAGCGCAGGCTGGTTTCGCCGGGTTCTTGCAGATAGAACTCGCCCAGGGTCGCCAGTACCGGCTTCAAGCGGCCGAACGGCAGGGCCACTTGGAGCGGGCCCTGCTCGGAGTTGGGGCGGTGGGGAATGTTCACCAGGATCAACTCGTCGTCACGGCGCCGGGCCAGGCGTTCCGGGTTGAGGATTTCGGTATGCGAGCGCATCAGGTTCAGCAGGATCGGCAGCAGACTCAGGCGCTCGCCGTTGACGATGATCCCTAGCTCGAGGTCGAACCAGTCGCGCTCCGGCGCCTCATCGACCGTGGCGTACCAGTCGTCGACGGTGGTCAGGTCGAAACCGAAGTCCTCGTCGATCTCCAGCTCCCAGCCCTGGCTGCGCAGCTTGGGCAGCTCATTGAGGGTGAAGGTCAGCCAGGCGCTGTCATTGACCATCTCATAGAGTTCGCCGGCACTTTCCGGCAGGGCCTTGCTTTGCCGGGTCGCGACCTTGAAGCCGAGGATGCGCAACTGCTCGCGGTAGGTCTTTTCCACTTCCGGCTGGCGTTTGATGCGCAGGGTCTGGTGTTCCTGGCGGATCAGCACGTCGTTGTTTTTCTGCCCGCTGACGTACTCGTCCAGGTAGCTGAATGAGAGTGCCGCGCGGTGCTGGATGTAGCGCTGCATCTTGCCATTGCGTGGCTCGAAGGCGCTGAACGCGACGCTGGCCAGCCACAGGCGTGGCAGTGGTTGCACATTGTCCAGCACCTGCTGTGGCAACGGCGCGGGCGCGCGGTTCTCCAATACGGCCTGGAGTTTTTCCAGGAGCAGGGCGTCCTTGGCGGCGGCCGGGTACTCCAGGGTGTCCTGGACTTTGAGCAGCACCGCGGCGCAGTGCTTGCAGTTGACCCGTACCGGGCAACTGCAGGTGGCTTCCACCAGCAGCAAGGTGCTTTTGGCTGATTCGCGCAGGGTGATGGTCTGGCGGTAGACATTGCCGCCAGAGCCTTCGCAACTGGCGGTGATGGTGCTGTCGCCGGCTTCGACGATCCTGACGCGGTTCTCCAGGGCGTAGCGACGGCCGCGCTCCAGGCTCTGTTCCTTGAATCGACTGACCCAGGAAGGGGCCAGGGGTTTGCTCAGGCTCGGGGACATAGGGACTTCAATCAGTCCGGTACGACATCAGGCGCTTGTTGCGGGGCCGGTGCCGTCAGCGAGGTGATCTTGATCAGCAGGCCCAGGTGGCCGTTGTCGAGAAAGTTCAGTTGGCCATTTTTGGTGTGGCTTTCCTGTTGCAGGCGTTCGCTGGCGCTGACCAGTCCATCGCTGCTGAACTGATTGACCCAGAAACTGGCGTTGACGTCGGTAAACCGACCCAGCTTGAGATCCAGCGTGCCCTCGATCGGGAAGTGCCCGTATTGCTCTTCGCCGTCGCTGATTGCCACTTTGCTCGAGGTCTCGCCGAGGTTCTGCTGCCAGGTTTTATGCAGCAGCACGCTGTAGTCGGCACTGGTGCCAAGCTTTTCCACTTCGGCGTTGAGGGCCGGAGTGCGTAGGCTGTCGGCGCTGATCGACTGTGCCCCGGCGGCCCAGTCCTCCGGCGCGGCGCGGCTGGCCACGGCGGGTACGGCGTTCTGGCGCACCAGGATCATTTCTACCTGGTACAGGCTGTCGGCAAATGCCGTCGGGGCGACCAGCGTGAGCAACAGGGTCAGTGAGCGAAACAGGCGCATGTGGCGTCCTTCAAGCAGTTTTCGGGATGAGGCGCTCAAGCAGTGCCTCTACAGTGTTGAAGCGCTCTTCCGGGCGCTCCATCGGCACCTGGAACTTGAACATCGTGGCGCCTTCGAATTTGTAGCGTTTGGGCTGGCTCTGGATCAGCTTGATCAGGGTCAGCGGGTCGACCGGCGTTTGCGAGTCGAACTCGATACGGCCACCCTGGGGGCCGCCATCGATCTTCTTGATCCCCAGTTGTTCGGCCTGCAGTTTCAGCGCGGTGATGCGCACCAGGTTCTTGGTCGGCTCCGGGAGCAGGCCGAAGCGGTCGATCATCTCCACTTGCAGGTCCTTGAGGCCTTCCTCGTCGGTAGCCGAAGCAATACGTTTGTACAGGATCAGGCGCGCGTGCACGTCCGGCAGGTAGTCCTCGGGGATCAGGGCCGGTACCCGCAGGTTGACCTCCGGACCGCCACCCAAGGGCTGGTCGAGGTTCGGTTGCTCGCCCTTGCGGATCGACTTCACGGCCCGTTCGAGCATTTCCATGTACAGGGTAAAGCCGACGGCCTGGATCTGCCCGCTCTGGCCGTCGCCCAGCAGTTCGCCGGCGCCACGGATTTCCAGGTCGTTGGTGGCCAGCACAAAACCGGCGCCGAGGTCCTGGGTATTGGCGATGGCTTCCAGGCGTTTTTCCGCGTCCGTGGTGATTTGCTGGCGCGGCGGTGTCAGCAGGTAGGCGTAAGCCTGGTGGTGACTACGTCCGACGCGGCCGCGTAATTGGTGCAACTGCGCCAGGCCGAACTTGTCGGCCCGCTCGATGATGATGGTGTTGGCGCTCGGCACGTCGATGCCGGTCTCGATGATGGTCGAGGCGATCAGCACGTTGAAGCGCTTGTGGTAGAAGTCGCTCATCACCTGTTCGAGTTCGCGTTCACGCATCTGCCCGTGGCCGATGCCGATCCGTGCTTCCGGCACCAGTTCGGCGAGGTCGGCGGCGCATTTCTCGATGGTCTTCACATCGTTGTGCAGGTAGTAGACCTGGCCGCCGCGCAGCAGCTCGCGGAGCAAGGCTTCTTTGACCGTGCTCTTGTTCTGCTCCATGACGAAGGTGCGTACCGACAGGCGTCGCGCCGGTGGCGTGGCGATGATCGACAGGTCGCGCATGCCCGACACTGCCATGTTCAGCGTGCGCGGAATCGGCGTGGCGGTCAGGGTCAGGATGTCGACTTCGCTGCGCAGGGCCTTGAGTTGTTCTTTCTGCCGTACGCCAAAGCGGTGCTCTTCGTCGATGATCACCAGCCCGAGGTTTTTGATCTTTACGTCGTCCTGCAGCAGCTTGTGGGTGCCGATGACGATGTCGATCTTGCCCTCGGCCAGGTCGGCCACTGCGGCATTGACCTCCTTGGTCGACTTGAAGCGGCTCATCACCTCAACGGTCACCGGCCAGTCGGCGAAGCGATCGCGAAAGCTGTTGTAGTGCTGTTGGGCGAGGAGGGTGGTCGGCACCAGGATCGCCACCTGGCGACCGCCGTGCACGGCGATGAAGGCGGCGCGCATCGCCACTTCGGTCTTGCCGAAACCGACATCGCCGCAGACCAGGCGATCCATCGGCTTGGGGGCGAGCATGTCGGCGCGCACGGCGTCGATGGTGGTTTGCTGGTCCGGGGTTTCTTCGAACGGGAAGCCGGCGCTGAAGGTTGCGTAGTCGGCTTTCGGGTCGGCGAACGCATAACCTTCGCGGGCGGCGCGACGGGCATAGATGTCGAGCAGCTCGGCGGCGACGTCGCGCACCTGTTCGGCGGCTTTGCGCTTGGCTTTCTGCCAGGTTTCGGAGCCCAGGCGATGCAACGGGGCCAGGGCGTCGTCGCTGCCGGTGTAGCGGGCGATCAGGTGCAGGTTGGCCACCGGCACATACAACTTGGCGCCCTCGGCGTATTCAAGGGTAAGGAATTCGGCGGCCTGGTTTTCGATCTCCAGGGTTGCCAGGCCCAGGTAGCGGCCGACCCCATGGTCGATGTGCACCACCGGCGCGCCTTCACGCAGCTCGGTGAGGTTCTTGATCACCGCGTCGTTGTTGCCGTCGGCGCGTTTCTCCCGGCGCCGACGCTGCATCACGCGCTGACCGAACAGCGGGCTTTCGGCAATCAGGGCCAGGGCCGGGTCGTCCAGTAACAGGCCTTCGTCGAGTGGGGCGATGGTGATCGCCAAGCGTTCTTTGCCAGCGACGAAGTCCGGCCAGCTGTCGACGGTTTTCGGCCGCAGCTTCAGGCGTTCCAGCAACTCCAGCAGCACCTCGCGGCGCCCCGCCGATTCAGCGGTGAACAGCACGCGGCCGGGGAACTGGTCGAGGAAACCGGCCAGGGCTTCCAGTGGCTGGTTGGCTTTGGCTTCGATCGCCAGGTTAGGCAGCGCCTGGGCCGGGAAGCGCTCGCGGCCGACCCCGGTTTCGACGTCCTGTTGGCTGGCCACCACGCGCGGCCAGTTTTTCAGGCGGGCAAAACAGTCTTCCACCGGCAGGAACAGTTCGGCAGGCGGCAATAAAGGTCGCGCAGGATCGACGCGGCGCTCTTCGTAGCGATTGCGCACGTCGTTCCAGAAATTCTCCGCAGCCTGTTCGATGCCCGGCAGGGAGAACACCTGGGTGTCCTGCGGCAGGTAGTCGAACAGGGTCGAGGTTTCGTCGAAGAACAGCGGCAGGTAGTACTCGATACCGGCCGGGGTGATCCCGCTGCTCAGGTCCTGGAAGATCGGGCAGCGCCGGAAGTCGACATCGAAGCGTTCACGAAAGCGGGCCTTGAAGCGCGTGACTGCATCTTTCTGCAGCGGAAACTCGCGGGCCGGCAGCAGCTTGACCGATTCGACCTTGTCGATGGAGCGCTGGTTTTCCGGATCGAAGGTGCGCAGGGTCTCGATTTCGTCATCGAACAGATCGATGCGATAGGGCAGTTTGCTGCCCATCGGGAACAGGTCGATGAGCGAGCCGCGCACAGTGAATTCGCCATGTTCGTACACGGTGTCGACGTATCGATAGCCGGTGGCTTCCAGGCGGGTGCGCATTTGCTCGACGTCGAGCTTCTGGCCGATATCCAGCACCAGGCTGCTGCCCAGCAGGAACTTGGTCGGCGCCAGGCGATGCAGGGCGGTGGTGATCGGCACCACCAGCACGCCATGGCTCAGCTCGGGCAGGCGATAGAGGCTGGCGATGCGCTGGGAAATGATGTCCTGGTGCGGGGAAAACAGATCGTAGGGCAGGGTTTCCCAGTCAGGGAAATGCAGCACCGGCAAATCGGGGGCGAAGAAACTCAGCTCCTGTTCCAGCCTCTCAGCGCTTTGGCTGTCGGCGGTCAGTAGCAGGGTAAAGCGCTTGGCAGCGCTGGCGGCCTCGGCAATGGCCAGGCTCAGGGCGGCACCGGGCAGATTGCCCCAGTGCTGTTTACCTGCCGCGGCAGGGAGAAGCGGTAGACGCAGAACGGGCACGGAAGGTTGAGCTCCAAGCGTTGCGACAAAGTCGGTAATTGTAACGGTCCCGGGTGCCGCCTGTCAGTTGCAGACTGTGTCTATTACACAGGTTGGGCGAAATGTAGTGGTAATCACAAAATCCAGCGCTTTTTTAGTGATTATGTAGTGACAAAAGGAGCGAGTGTTACGGAGGGTTACAGACAAGACAGCGCTGTCTATGAAAAATGGGGTGTGCTGCAGGCCACGGTTTTACTGGGCTTCAGCGGGGTCGATTTTTTTTCAGGGGAAAATTGTTACTGTCTGCACGACAAGCGCGCATTGCTACGGGAGGGAGTCGGCGGCATAATGTAGCCCCTTTTTTCTGCCCCTACATGTGGAAGGTTACCGTGACTCAGAAGCCCGACCAGTGTCTTGGTGAATGGATCGACCGTGAAGCACTCGCAGAAGCGATGATTCCGCTGATCGGCCAGCTCTACCGCAATAACAACGTGGTGAGCTCGATCTATGGCCGCAGTCTGATCAACCAGTCTGTCATCGCGATTCTCAAAGCTCACCGCTTTGCTCGCCACCGTTCTTCCGACGACAGCGAACTCTCCGTCCACGAAACATTCCCACTGCTTAAAGCCATGAGCGAGCTCAAGCTCGGCGCGGCTTCGGTAGACCTGGGCAAGTTGGCGTTCAAATTCCGCAACGAAGGCAATGGCCGCAGCGCCGAGCAGTTCGTACGTGAAGAAATGGCTGACGTGGTTGGCCAGCAAAACGCTTCGGCCCGCAAAGGCACCGACGTTGTCCTGTACGGCTTCGGTCGCATCGGCCGTCTGCTGGCCCGCATCCTGATCGAAAAAACCGGTGGTGGCGACGGCCTGCGTCTGCGCGCCATCGTGGTGCGCAAAGGCGCCGAAAACGATCTGGTGAAACGCGCCAGCCTGCTGCGTCGCGATTCGGTCCATGGTTCGTTCAACGGCACCATTACCATCGACGAAGAAAACAACACCATCACCGCCAACGGTAACCTGATCCAGGTTATCTACGCCAAGAACCCAACTGAGGTGGACTACACCCAGTACGGCATCAAAGACGCGCTGCTGGTGGACAATACCGGTGTATGGCGTGACGCCGATGGCCTGGGTCAGCACTTGGCGTGCCCGGGTATCGACCGCGTGGTCCTGACCGCGCCGGGCAAAGGCAAGCTGAAGAACATCGTTCACGGCATCAACCACGGTGAAATCACCGCTGACGACAAGATCGTGTCCGCCGCTTCCTGCACCACCAACGCCATCGTGCCGGTGCTCAAGGCAGTGAACGACAAGTTCGGCATCATCAACGGTCACGTTGAAACCGTTCACTCGTACACCAACGACCAGAACCTGATCGACAACTTCCACAAAGGCGATCGCCGTGGTCGTAGCGCTGCGTTGAACATGGTTATCACCGAGACCGGTGCTGCTACCGCCGCTGCCAAGGCCCTGCCTGAGCTGGCTGGCAAGCTGACCGGCAACGCGATCCGTGTACCGACGCCAAACGTGTCGATGGCCATTCTCAACCTGAACCTTGAGAAAGCCGCTACCCGTGAAGAGATGAACGAGTACCTGCGCTACATGGCGCTGCACTCCGATCTGCACAAGCAGATCGACTACGTCAACTCGCAGGAAGTGGTGTCCACTGACTTCGTTGGCTCGCGCCACGCCGGTGTGGTCGACGCTGAAGCCACCATCACCCAAGACAACCGCGTTGTGCTGTACGTTTGGTACGACAACGAATTTGGTTACAGCTGCCAGGTAGTTCGCGTGATGGAAGACATGGCCGGGGTCAACCCGCCAGCATTCCCGCGCTAAGCCTTAGCTGCAGATAAAAACGCCCCGACAGTGTCGGGGCGTTTTTGTATGGTGAGAGGCAAAATGCTAGGTTGGGCGACTTCCGCCCCCGACAGAATACTGAGGACGACTTTGATGCGCCTGATCCGACTGCCCTGTACCGCCTTGCTTGCACTGGCTTGCGCCGCTTCTTTCGCGCCGCTCACCGTGGCGAGTACCGAGCGCCCGGCGATCGACGGTGTGGTGCAAGAGGCTGCACAAACGCTGATGCAGCAGTACAACATTCCCGGGCTGGCTATTGGGCTGTCCGTAGGCGGCCAGCAGCGCTTCTACAATTTTGGCGTGGCTTCCAGGGACACGCAGCGCAAGGTCGGCAGCGACACGTTGTTCGAGATCGGTTCGATCAGCAAGACCTTCACCGCCACCCTGGCGACCTACGCACAAGTCAATGGCCAGCTCTCGCTCGCCGACCACCCGGGCAAGTACCTGCCACAACTGCTCGGCAGCCCGTTCGACCAGGTGTCGCTGCTGAACCTGGCGACCCATACCGCAGGCGGCTTCCCGTTGCAGGTGCCGGATCAGGTGCAGGACCACCAACAGTTGCTGGAATACTTCAAGGCCTGGCAGCCGTCCTATGCGCCAGGTGCCCAGCGCACTTATGCCAATCCGAGTATTGGCGCGTTGGGCATGATTACCGCCATCAGCATGAACGTGCCTTACGCCCAGGCGCTGGAGGGTCAATTGTTTCCCGGGCTGGGCATGGCTAACAGCTACATCAACGTACCGCCGGGCAAGCAGGCGCTCTACGCCCAGGGCTACAACAAGCAGGACGCGCCCGTCCGGTTGAACTCCGGGGTGCTGGGTGATGAAGCCTATGGGGTGAAAACCTCTTCTGGCGATCTGCTGCGGTTTGTCGAAGCCAACCTGGGCGTAACCAAGGTCGCGGCAAACTTGCGCACTGCATTGCTGGAAACCCACAAGGGCTATTTCCAGGTGGGCGCCATGACCCAGGATCTGATCTGGGAGCAGTACGACTATCCCGTAGACCTCGAGACGCTGATCGAGGGTAATGGCGACAAGATGATCTACGACAGTCACGTCGTTAGCGCAATCAACCCGCCCCAGCCACCCAGGGCAGCTGCCTGGATCAACAAGACGGGATCGACGGGCGGGTTCTCGGCTTATGTGGCCTTTGTACCCGAGAAGAAGCTGGGCATTGTGGTGCTGGCGAACAAGAGTTATCCCAATGAAGCGCGAGTGCGCTTGGCGTATCGGATCTTCAGTGAGCTGGAGCGCTGAAGAAGATACGGCAGGGCGCCTTTGCTGTAGGGGCAAGGCTTGCCCGCAATGCCCTCAGCGTCGAATGCCATCGCGAGCGAGCTCGCTCCTACAAGGTAGGGTGTGATTGCGGGAGTTGTGCACATGTTGGGTAGGCAATGGAGCGGCTCGGCCGGATTGCTGCTGTTGATCGCGGCCCTGGCCGGCTGCGGCAGCGGCGACTCCCAGGAAAAATTTGGCGGGCCGACCATGGGTAGCAGTTATTCGATCCAGTACGTTCGCCATGCAGGCCTGCCCGGGCCGGCGCAGGTGCGCCAGCAAGTCGAGGCCATATTGACCGAGGTCGACCAACAACTGTCGACCTATCGCAGCGACTCCGACATCGAGCGCTTCAACGCGTTGCCGGCCAATAGCTGTCAGCCGATGCCGGCGGCAGTCCTGCAGTTGGTCCAGATCGGTGAGCAGCTTTCCCGCGCCAGCGAGGGGGCCTACGACCTGACGGTTGGGCCGCTGATGAACCTCTGGGGCTTCGGCCCGCAGGCGCGCACCGTGCAGGTCCCCAGTGAGCAAGCGCTGGCGCAGGTACGGCAGCGGGTCGGCTACCAGCACTTGCGGATCGACGCAGGGCAACTGTGCAAGGACGCCGCGGTGGAGGTCGACTTCGACAGTATTGCTGCCGGCTACACCGTCGACCGGATAGCCGCCGCGTTGGGCAGCCTGGGCATCAGCAGCTATCTCGTCGAAGTCACCGGTGAGCTCAAGGCCGCCGGCATAAAGCTCGACGGCAACCCCTGGAAGATAGCCCTGGAAGAACCCCGTGACGACCAGCAGGTGGTGGAACGGATACTGGCGCTGGATGGTTATGGGGTCTCGACCTCGGGCGACTACCGCAACTATTTCGAGCAGGGTGGGCGGCGCTATTCCCACACCTTCGACGCCCGCAACGGGGCGCCAGTGCTGCATGACCTGGCAGCGGTTACGGTGGTTGCTCCGCAAGCGCTGATGGCCGATGGCTGGTCGACCCTGTTGTTGATCCTCGGGCCGGAGCGTGGCCTTGCATACGCGGAAAAGCACGCGATTGCGGCTTTTTTTGTGATGCGCACCGAGCGCGGTTTCGTCACACGTAGCAGTCAGGCTTTTATCCGCCTGAGCGGGGAAAAACCCCAATGAATCGGGCGCCGATCCCAAGCGCGGCTGGCGTTGTAGTGCAGGCAAAACTAGCCTACGACGCGACCAAGGGTTAATGTGCGCGGCGTTGACGCTTCTATAGACTGTTCCTGGGTTTTCGACTGACCCCAAATTGTTCCTTCATGCCGCATCGCCGGCATGATTTAGCCGCAGGTGCCAACGGGGCGCCGCGGCCTGTTCTGAGGAGTACGCATGGCTGTCTACAACTACGACGTGGTGGTGCTGGGTTCCGGCCCGGCAGGAGAAGGCGCGGCAATGAATGCCGCCAAGGCAGGGCGCAAGGTGGCGATGGTTGATAGTCGTCGCCAGGTCGGCGGCAACTGCACTCACCTGGGCACCATCCCGTCCAAGGCGTTGCGGCACTCGGTCCGGCAGATCATGCAGTTCAACACCAACCCGATGTTCCGGGCCATTGGTGAGCCGCGCTGGTTCTCGTTCCCGGACGTGCTGAAAAGCGCCGAGAAGGTCATCTCCAAGCAGGTTGCCTCGCGCACCGGCTACTACGCGCGCAATCGGATTGACGTGTTCTTCGGCACCGGCAGCTTTGCTGACGAGCAAACCATCGAAGTGGTCTGCGCCAACGGCGTGGTCGAAAAACTGGTGGCCAAGCACATCATCATCGCCACCGGCTCGCGTCCGTATCGCCCGGCCGATATCGATTTCCACCACCCGCGTATCTACGATAGCGACACCATCCTCAGCCTCGGCCACACCCCGCGTAAACTGATTGTCTACGGCGCCGGCGTGATCGGCTGCGAGTACGCCTCGATCTTCAGTGGCCTGGGTGTGCTGGTGGAGCTGGTGGATAACCGTGGCCAGTTGCTGAGTTTCCTCGACTCGGAAATCTCCCAGGCCCTGAGCTACCACTTCAGCAACAACAACATCACCGTGCGCCACAACGAAGATTACGATCACGTTGAAGGCGTAGACAACGGGGTGATCCTGCACCTCAAGTCCGGCAAGAAGATCAAGGCCGATGCCTTGCTCTGGTGCAACGGGCGGACCGGTAACACCGATCAGTTGGGTCTGGAAAACATCGGGGTCAAGGTCAACAGCCGTGGCCAGATCGAAGTCGACGAGAACTACCGCACCTGCGTCCAGAACATCTATGGCGCCGGCGATGTGATCGGCTGGCCGAGCCTGGCCAGTGCCGCCCATGACCAGGGTCGTTCGGCCGCTGGCAGCATTGTCGACAACGGCAGCTGGCGTTTCGTCAACGACGTACCGACCGGGATCTACACCATTCCGGAGATCAGCTCGATCGGCAAGAACGAGCAGGAGCTGACCCAGGCCAAGGTGCCTTACGAAGTCGGCAAGGCGTTCTTCAAGAGCATGGCGCGGGCGCAGATCGCCGGCGAGCCACAAGGCATGCTGAAGATCCTGTTCCATCGCGAGACCCTGCAAGTGCTGGGCGTGCATTGCTTCGGTTATCAAGCGTCGGAGATCGTGCATATCGGCCAGGCGATCATGAACCAGCCGGGCGAATTGAACACCTTGAAGTACTTCGTCAACACCACGTTCAACTACCCGACCATGGCCGAAGCCTATCGGGTAGCTGCATACGATGGCCTCAACCGGCTTTTTTGAGCGGCTCCGGCCGGTGGCCTGAGCCGGCCGGGGAGACCGATTTCAGCAATTCTCGAGGGTGGCAGTGGCCAAACCGGGAAAGTCTGTAATCAGGCTGTCAACGCCGAAATCAGCGAGCCTGCGCATCAGCGCGGGCTCGTTGACGGTCCACACCGACACATGCAAGCCCTGACGCTGCGCCTTCTCCAGGCGTTCCGGCGTACACAGGGTCCAGTTCAGCGCCAGAATCTCACAGCCATAGCTTTGCGCGACCTTCAGCGGGTCGAGCCAGGCGTATTCGGCTACCAGCCCCCGAGACACATCCGGCACCAGGTCCAGGGCCGCCTTGAGCACTTCCCGCGAGCTTGAGGTGATGGTGACTTTGTCCAGCATGCCAAAACGCTGGGCCATTTCGCGAATCGCCAGCACGGTGGTGGCGGCGCGGGTGCGTGAAGCGCTTTTGACTTCCAGTTGCCAGTGGTCGAAGTCGCACTGTTCGAACAGTTGCTCCAGGGTCGGGATCGGGCAGGGCTTGATCCAGCCCGGTCCGCCCTTGCGCGCGTCGTAGGTCACCAGGTCCGCCGCCTTGTGCTCGACGACCTTGCCGCGGCGGTCGGTGGTGCGCTTGAGCGTCGAGTCATGGATCACCATCAACTCGTTGTCCATGGACAGGTGCAGGTCCAGTTCGCAGCGACGCACGCCATGCTTGAGGCATTGCTGGAAGCTGCTCAGGGTGTTTTCCGGTGCTTCGCCTTTAGCGCCGCGGTGGCCGTAGATGAGGGTCACGGTGGTTCCTTAATTAGTTGCCGGATTCGGTGATTTCGCGCGCCAGGCGGCGTTCTTGGGCCTGTCTTTGCAGGATATAGCGTGCCAGCAGTTGGCGCTGGGCATCGCTCAAGTGTTGGAATTCGGTGCCGACGTCAAAACCGCCGTCCTTGGCATCGCAATGGGTGACTCGGGCGCGGACCAGCAGGCCCAGGGCCTGGGGCATAAGCACCAGTTTGATCGATAGGTGGCTGCCGGGGGCGAGCGGGGTGGCATGCTGGAAGTCGATGCCGCCTTCGGAAAGGATCACCGGTTGCGGTTCGCCGATCTGGCCGAGCACCGTCAACGCGACTACCTGGCTGAGCAGGTCGATACGTTTGTTCAGCACTTTCAGGTAGGCCGCGGTATTGCGATCGCGCTCGCTGATCTGGCGCAGCAGGTGCTGGGATTCGAATTCACTCAGGTGCAGTTCACTGAGCAGATTGAACAGTGGCGAAGCATCCTGCAACACTTCCTCCGCCGTGGCGGCAGGGCCTGTCAGGGTCTGAATTTCCAGTGCGATCCTGTCCTCGATACGGTAGTATTCGCGGCGATCTTCTTCATCTAATGTCGACATGGCGAACCCATGGTAGCGGCGGTGGTCTGAGTGTAAAGCTGGTTATCGACCCCCGCCACAAGGACGTTCCTTTTCCCTCCGAACAAGCCCCGACATGTTCAGACCTCTCTTCGTATTTATCGGTACGCGTTATACCCGTGCCAAGCGGCGCAATCATTTTGTGTCGTTCATTTCCCTGACTTCGATGATCGGACTCGCCCTGGGCGTGGTCGTGATGATCGTGGTGCTGTCGGTAATGAATGGCTTCGATCATGAGATGCGCACCCGCGTGCTGGGCATGGTGCCCCACGCGACCATCGAGTCCGGTGAGCCGATCAGCGACTGGCCGAGCCTGGCCGCCAAGGTCAAGCAGAACCCGCAGGTGGTGGCCGTCGCGCCCTTTACCCAGATGCAGGGGTTGCTGACCAACAAGGGCCAGGTCTCCAAGGTATTGCTCAATGGCATCGACCCGGCGCTGGAGCGCCAGGTCTCGATCATTGATAACTTCATGCAACAGGGCCAGCTCGATGCCCTGGCACCCGGCAGCTTTGGCATTGTCATCGGCGACAAGGCGGCGGCCAAGCTCGGGGTAGGCCTCGGCGACAAGCTGACCTTCGTCGCGCCGGAAGTCACCGTGACCCCGGCCGGGATGTTCCCGCGCATGAAGCGTTTTACCGTGGTCGGCATCTTCCATGTCGGCGCTGGTGAGATCGACGGCTACCTGGGTGTCACCAACCAGCAGGATCTGTCGAAACTGCATCGCTGGAAGCCGGACCAGATCCAGGGCCTGCGGCTGAAATTCGATGACCTGTTCCAGGCCCCGCGCGCGGCCTGGAACATCGCCCAACAATTAGGCGATGACCGTTTCTACGCCCGTGACTGGACCCGCACCCACGGCAACCTGTACCAGGCCATCCGTATGGAAAAAGCCATGATCGGCCTGTTGCTGCTGCTGATCGTCGCGGTGGCAGCGTTCAACATCATTTCCACCCTGGTAATGGTGGTCAACGACAAGAAGGGCGACATCGCGATCCTGCGCACCCTGGGTGCTACGCCGGGCACCATCATGGCGATCTTCATGGTCCAGGGTACGGTGATCGGGGTGGTTGGCACGGCCATCGGCGCGCTGGTGGGGATGTTTGCCGCACTGAATGTGAGCGCGGCGATCTCCGCCCTCGAAGGCCTGATCGGGCACAAGTTTCTCAACGCCGATGTGTACTTCATCGACTACCTGCCGTCGCAGTTGCAGGCCCAGGATGTGTTGATGGTCTGCGGCGCGGCGTTGGTCCTGAGTTTCCTCGCCACCCTGTATCCAGCCTGGCGTGCCGCGCGCACCCAGCCGGCGGAGGCGCTACGTTATGAGTGAGTTGGGCATGAGCGAAAAAGCAATCTTGAGTTGCCGCAACCTGGGCAAATCCTACGAGGAAGGCCCGGAGTCGGTGGAAGTGCTGGCCGGTCTGCAGCTGGAGTTGCACCCGGGTGAGCGCGTGGCGATCGTCGGGACTTCGGGATCGGGCAAGAGTACCTTGCTCAACCTGCTGGGCGGGCTCGATACACCGACCCAGGGCAGCGTCTGGCTGGCCGGTGAAGAGCTGTCGGCACTCAATGAAAAGAACCGCGGCTTGCTGCGCAACCGTTCGTTGGGCTTCGTTTATCAGTTCCATCACCTGTTGCCTGAGTTCACCGCCCTGGAAAACGTCTGCATGCCGTTGTTGATCGGCAAGACCGCGATCCCCGAGGCCCGCCAGCGCGCGACCGCCTTGCTGGAGCGGGTCGGCCTGGGGCATCGCCTGGAGCACAAGCCGGCCGAACTGTCCGGTGGCGAGCGCCAGCGCGTGGCCATCGCCCGTGCGCTGGTGAACAACCCAGGGCTGGTGATGCTCGACGAGCCAACCGGCAACCTCGACTCCCATACCGCGCAAGGTATCCAGGACCTGATGCTGGAACTCAGCACCTCGATGCGCACGGCGTTCCTGGTGGTGACCCACGACATGAACCTGGCACGGCAGATGGATCGCGTTCTGCACTTGCAGGAAGGTCGCCTGACGCCCATCTGATGCTTTGCAACCCGGTGCCTGAACAGGCGCCGGGTCTTTTATTTTTATACGGTGCCCCAGCGAATGTTCAGACCGTTATCGATCTTTATCGGCATGCGCTATACCCGCGCCAAGCGCCGCAATCGCTTTGTTTCGTTTATCTCGATGACCTCGATGATCGGCCTCGCCCTGGGCGTGTTGGCGATGATCGTGGTGCTGTCGGTGATGAACGGCTTCCAGCGCGAAATGAGCTCGCGCATCCTCGGTATGGTGCCTCACGCGACCATCGTCGGCGTCAAGCCGATCGACGACTGGGCGCCGGTGGCTGCTGCCGCGCTGAAAAATCCGGCAGTGACCGCCGCAGTGCCCTTCACCGAGATGGAAGGCATGCTCTCCTACAAGGGTTCGATGCAGCCGATCCAGATCAGCGGCATCGACCCGGCCCAGGAAGGCAAGGTGTCGATTGTCACCCAGCACATCGTGCAAGGGCGCCTGGATGACTTGAAGCCAGGTGAGTTCGGGGTGGTGGTCGGCGAAATCACCGCGCGGCGTTTTCGCTTGAATGTCGGCGACAAGCTCACCCTGATCGTGCCGGAAATCAGCAGTGCACCGGGGGGCATCACCCCGCGTATGCAGCGCCTGAATGTGGTGGGGGTGTTCAAGGTCGGTGCTGAGCTCGATGGTTCGATGGCCCTGATCCATGTCGCCGACGCTGCGCAAATGCAGCGCTGGGCGCCCAACCAGGTGCAAAGCGTGCGCCTGGCGGTGAAGGACCTGTACGCCGCGCCTCAGGTGTCGGCGGCGATTGCTGGCAGCCTGGGGGCTGGATACAAGGCCGATGACTGGACTCACACCCAGGGCAGCCTGTTCAGTGCCATGAAAATGGAAAAAACCATGATCGGCCTGTTGCTGCTGATGATCGTCGCGGTGGCGGCGTTCAACATCATCGCGACCCTGATCATGGTGGTGAACGACAAGGGTGCCGACATCGCGATCCTGCGTACCATTGGCGCTACGCCACGGCAGATCATGGCGATCTTCATGGTCCAGGGTACGGTGATCGGTATTGTCGGCACCCTGATTGGCGGTGTGCTTGGCGTGATCGCGGCGCTGAACGTCAGTGCGCTGGTGGGCTGGGTGGAGCGCGTCAGCGGCCAGCACATCTTCAGTTCCGACGTGTACTTCGTCAGTAACCTGCCGTCGGAGTTGCAGGGCGCCGATGTGCTGTTGATCTGCTCGGCCGGGTTTATCCTGAGCTTCCTGGCCACCGTCTACCCGGCCTGGCGCGCCGCGAAGATCGAACCAGCGCACGCCTTGCGTTATTCCTGACTACGATCCGTGGGGTGCCACAGCCCCTGGGTTTACCGAAGACATTGTGGGGGCGAGCGCCCGCTTGCGGCTTGCTCGCGATGGACGTCAACGATAACGCTCAGCCTCAGGATGAGCGCGGTGGCCTCTCTCCCACAGGTTGCCTGCGCTGGCTCAATTGCCTTTGGGCAGTTCGATCACAAAGCGCGTCCAGCCCTGGGCCGATTCGCAACGAATGGTCCCGCCATGGGCGCGGATGATTGACTGGGTAATCGCCAGGCCCAATCCCGCATGTTCACTGCTGCCTTCACGACGCGCCGGATCGGCCCGATAAAAACGGTCGAACAGGCGCGGTAACAAGGCGGGGGGAATGCCTTCGCCGGTGTTGGCGATACTCAGGTGCAAACCCTGCGCCGAGTCCACTATCTGCACCTGAACCTCACCCTGCGCTGGAGTAAAACGCAGGGCGTTGTCCAGCAGGTTGGACAGGGCCCGGCGCAGCATGCTGCGGTCGCCGCTGATGGTGGCTTCGCCCTGGCGGGTCAGGCGGATCTGCGCGTCTTCGGCCAGGGGCGCATAAAACTCCAGCAGCGCATCCGCCTCTTGCGCCAGTTGCAGCGGCTCACGCCGAGGCATCAATAAACCGTGGTCAGCCTTGGCCAGGTAGAGCATGTCGTTGACCAGTTGCGCCATCCATTGCAGTTCCTCGAGGTTGCTGTGCAAGGCTTCGCGGTAGTCCTCAAGGTCTCGTGGACGGGTCAAGGTAACCTGGGTGTGGGTCAGCAGGTTCGACAGCGGCGTGCGCAGTTCGTGGGCGATGTCGGCGGAAAACGCCGACAGCCGCTGGAATGAATCGTCGAGGCGTCCGAGCATGGCGTTGAATGCGTGGGCCAGTTCGGCCAACTCGGCCGGCATCTGCGCGTGTGACAGGCGTTGGGTCAGGGAGCTGGCGGACACCCCGGCAGCCACTTCGCTCATGCGCCGTAACGGGCGCAAGCCACTGCGCGCCGCCCAGGCCCCGAGCAAGGCCGTGGCCAGTGCCGAGAGCCCGACCGTCAGCCAGATCAAATGCTGCATGCGCTGCAAAAAGTGCTGATGGTGGGTGATGTCGAGCACCAGGGTCAGTTGCGCCCCATCGGTTCTGCCTGGCTGCAGTGGCGCGCTGTAGACCCGATAGGCGGTGCCGGCGCTGTGCAGGCTAGACAGGCCGGGCAGGGTGGGCAGGTCGCCAGGCAAACTGGGCGCGCTGTCGAACCACACGTGGCCATCGGCACCGCGTACGCGCAGTGCGAGGTCAGTCTGATGGCTCATTTCTTCCTGCAGGCGGGTTTTGCGCAGGGCGAACAGCGCTGGGTCGTCGGCGCCTTGCAGGGCGCTGCGCAGGGCCACCAGCTTGCCGTCCAGCAGTTGTTGGTCCAGCTCAATGAAGTGGGTCTCGCTGGCGCGACTGAACAGCACGCCGGCAATCAGCGAGACCACCGCGGTGCACGCCGCAAACAGCAACGCCAGGCGACTGCTCAAAGACAAGCGGGGCATCAGCTTGGACGCTCTTCAAGCACATACCCCATGCCGCGTACGGTATGAATCAGTTTGTTGGGGAAGTCATCGTCGATTTTCAGGCGCAAACGGCGGATCGCCACTTCGATGACGTTGGTGTCGCTGTCAAAATTCATGTCCCAGACCTGGGAGGCGATCAACGATTTGGGCAGCACTTCGCCCTGGCGGCGCAGGAGCATTTCCAGCAGGGCGAACTCCTTCGCGGTCAGGTCCAGCCGCTGCCCGCTGCGTTCGACCCGGCGGCGGATCAGGTCCAGGCGCAGATCCGCCAGTTGCAGGCTGGTTTCCTGCGGGGCCGCACTGCCACGGCGCAACAGGCTGCGCACCCGGGCCAGCAGTTCGGAAAAGGCGAAGGGCTTGACCAGGTAATCATCGGCCCCCAGTTCCAGGCCATGCACCCGGTCCTGCACCGCATCCCGGGCTGTGAGGAACAGCACCGGCACGTCCAGGCCGGCGGCGCGCACCGCTTGCAGGATCTGCCAGCCGTCGCGGCCAGGGAGCATCACATCGAGAATCAGCAGCCCATAATCCCCGCTCAACGCCAGTTGCTGGCCCGTGATGCCGTCGGCCACCAGTTCAGCGTTGAACCCGGCCTCGGTCAGGCCTTGGCGCAGGTAGTGGCCGGTTTTCGGTTGGTCTTCGACGATCAGCAATTTCATGGGCGACTCAGGGTGGATGGGACACAAGCGTTATACCGTGGCGGGCGCTCAGCCAGCTCAACCTGACAAAGTTGTAATCTACTCGTCAGCTACCTGGCAGCGGCGCACCCTTAGAGTTTCCCACAAGCTGAACCTTATCTTGTTGGAGTGTGATCATGTATTTCGCTAAATCCTGGGTGCTGGCCGGCTGCTTGTTGGCATTGAGTTCTCCGCTACTGGCCGCACCGGCGCAGTCCTACGCCTTTGGTGCGCCTGCCCCGGCGGCCAAGGCGACGCGCACGGTGGAAATTGTCATGGGCGATATGACGTTCAATCCCAAGGCCCTGCAGATCAAGGCCGGTGAGACCGTGCGTTTTGTGTTGATCAATAAAGGCCAATTGCTCCACGAATTCAACCTGGGCGACGTGGCGATGCACAGCCAGCACCAGGCCGAAATGCTCAAGATGCAGCAAAGCGGCCAGCTCACCCCGACTGCAATGAAAGCGCCGGCGATGGATCACGCGGCCATGGGCCACGGCTCGATGGCAGGCATGGACCATGGGGCGATGCAGCACGATGACCCCAACAGCGTGCTGGTGGAGCCGGGCAAAACCGCCGAATTGACCTGGACCTTCAAGCAGGCCAGCAACCTGGAGTTCGCCTGCAACATCCCGGGTCACTATCAGGCGGGCATGGTCGGCAAACTGACGGTCAGTCAGTAAGCACTCAAAGGCGGGAGCAAAGGCTGGTAGAATCGGCTGATTCTTCAGTCAGGTTTCCGCCATGCATCCCGCAGCCGAACACTCGCCGCTGGGCAAATCCAGCGAATACATCGCCACGTACACGCCGTCTTTGTTGTTCCCGATCCCGCGCACCGCCAAATGGGCCGAGTTGGGGCTGACGGCCGACACCTTGCCATACAAGGGCGTGGACTTCTGGAACTGCTTCGAACTGTCCTGGCTGCTGCCGTCGGGCAAGCCGGTGGTGGCCATCGGTGAGTTCAGCATTCCGGCGGACTCGCCGAACATCATTGAATCGAAGTCGTTCAAGCTGTACCTGAACTCACTGAACCAGACACCGTTCGCCGACACCCAGACCCTGCAAGCTACCCTGACCAAGGATCTCTCGGCGGCAGCGGGCAAGCCCGTGGGCGTGCGCATTCGTAGCTTGAACGAAGTGCAGGCTGAAGGTGTGGTGGCCCTGCCGGGTGTGTGCATCGACGACCTCGACATCAGCGTCAGCAACTACGAGCACCCGCGTCCGGAACTGCTGCGTTGTGATGAGTCGCGCATCGTCGAGGAGAGCGTGCACAGCCATCTGCTCAAATCCAACTGCCCGGTCACCAGCCAACCGGACTGGGGCAGCGTGGCGGTGGAGTACCGTGGCGCGGCGCTGGATCACGCCAGCCTGTTGGCGTATCTGGTCAGCTTCCGCCAGCACTCGGACTTCCACGAACAGTGCGTGGAGCGGATCTTCCTCGACCTGCAGCGCTTGCTGAAGCCGGAAAAACTCACCGTCTACGCCCGTTATGTGCGCCGTGGCGGGCTGGACATCAACCCGTACCGCAGCACCGAAGAAGTGCAGTTGCCCAACCATCGCCTGGTTCGCCAGTAAGCGCGGGCAACTGCGGGTTTTTTACCGGTCAAGAAACGAAAAAGCCCCGCTGTCACCAGCGGGGCTTTTTGGTATTCGTGTGGATCAGATCCCGATGTTGCCCAGGGTCTGCACAATGTTGCGCAATGTTGCGGCCAGCGCCGGGTGGTCGAGTTCGAAGCGTTCCACGGCCAGGTTGACGCCATCGGCCAGGCTGCTGTCGTTAGTGGCGGTTTCCAGTTGCAACTGCGCTTCGATCTGCGTCATCAGGTCCAGCAGGTGGTCACGTTCTTCCTGCGAGAGCGGCGGGTTCTGCTCCAGTTGCTCGCGCAGGGTATTGAGCTGTTCTTGCAGTTCGCGGGCAGGCATGGCTACTTTCCTTTTATCGATAGGCACTGGCATAGACCGCAGCAGTGATCCAAAGGTCTACGTCTGACCTGTAGATTAATCCACTGGCGAGCGAAGTGCATGATCTTGATCAAGAATGATCGATCAGGGTTTCTCGCCCTTGCGCCGGCGCAGGCCGATATCCGACAGGCAGGTGTCGAGATCGCCGAGATGATCGATCACCGAATGCACCCCCAGGCCAAACAATTGCAAGGTCGCTTTACCGCGCATGAGTTCGCGCTCCTGTCGGCTCAGGGCTTGCCATTCCTTGGGTGCCAGGCCACAGAGCGAGCCACAGGACGCCAGGCCAATGGTCCATAGCCCGGCATTGAGGCCCGATTGCAGCAAGCGCGGCTCGCCGCTGACCAGCACGCAACCGTCCAGGCGATGGATGTTCAGCGCCATCAACGATGACCAGCAAGCATCGGGAGCTGGCCATGGGCGGACGCTCAGGGGCCGTGGGCTGGCGCTGATCCAGTCGGGGAGCTCGGTCGCCAGCGACTGGCTCTGGCTGGCAGGTAACTCATCCAGCCAGGCGCAGGGAATGCCTTGCAGCCGCAACGACAGCAAGGCTTGCTCGGCGCCAGGGGTCAGTTGGCCATGTGGGGCACAGCCGCTGCCGTAGAGTCGGGTTTGCGCGCCGAAATCCACCAGGCAGCCACTCAGGCCAAAAAGCACGGCGGTGGGTTGGGGGAGGGCTTGGGGGTGTACCTGAGGTTGGGGCATTTCAACATCCCTGAAATAATCAGAGAGGGTAGGCCTGCCTCGTGACAGTTAAGTGACATTCTCTTGACGGGCCGGGGAAACATGCAGGGTGTCGTAGGGCGTTTCCCTGAAAGCCGGCATCCGTCTTATACTAGCCAGCTTACCGTGCGGGTTTCGCGATCCGCGCCAGTACAATCCAAGGAGTTTCTGCTATGCGCTGGAGCAATTGCCTGGCTCGACTAAGTCTATTTGCCGGCGTCCTGTTGGTTCCGTTCGCTGCCCAGGCGGCCACCGAAGAAGATCCCTGGGAAAGCATCAACCGCCCGATCTACACCTTCAACGACGTGCTGGACACCTACGCCCTCAAGCCTCTGGCCCAGGGCTATCAGTTCGTCACGCCGCAGTTCCTCGAAGACGGCATTCACAACATGTTTCGCAACATCGGTGACGTCGGCAACCTGGCCAACGACATCCTGCAGGTCAAGCCCCATGCGGCGGGCGTCGACACTGCTCGCTTGTTGATGAACACCACCCTGGGCCTGGCCGGGTTCTTCGATGTGGGCACCAAGATGGGCCTGCACCGCAACGACGAAGACTTCGGCCAGACGCTTGGCTACTGGGGCATGCCCAGCGGCCCTTACGTGATGCTGCCGTTCCTCGGCCCGAGCACCCTGCGTGACGCGCCGTCCAAGTACGTCGACAGCTATGCCGAACCCTACCGCTACATGCACGACATTCCAGCGCGCAACATGGCGCTCGGCATGGATGTGATCGATACCCGTGCCAGCCTGTTGTCGGCCGAGAAGCTGATCAATGGCGACAAGTACGTCTTCATCCGCAACGCCTACTTGCAGAACCGCGAATTCAAGGTCAAGGATGGCCAGGTTGAAGACGACTTCTGAGTCGGCGCTTCAATAACAGGAAGGCGGCCCACGGGCCGCCTTCTTCGTTTTATAGCTGGCGTTCCAACCTTGCATTTTGTTGCAAATTTTGCGGTTCTTATAACTCCCGGTGATTTGCAGGGTAAAGACGCCTGATGACCATCGGCGTGAGCTTGAAACGCCTCGCGGATGGGAGTACCGTCTGCGCCTTAGAAGGGCACCTCTGATGAACATGTGTGTCGGGCAAATGCTCGAAAGCAGTGCAGCAGAGAGGCTAGAAAGCGAATCCAGTAGTGTGTGCCGGGCTAATCACCCCGCCAGCTACGCCAACCTAATTCTGGCGCCGTTTGCCCACATGCAAAAAACCAGTGCCACGCTGCTGATAATCGATGACGACGAAGTAGTGCGCGCGAGTCTCGCGGCCTATTTGGAAGACAGTGGGTTCAGCGTCCTGCAGGCCAGCAATGGACTGCAAGGGCTAGCGGTATTCGAGCAAAGCCACCC
The DNA here is from genome assembly GCF_044743405.1 of Pseudomonas sp. NPDC087626. Taxonomy (NCBI): domain Bacteria; kingdom Pseudomonadati; phylum Pseudomonadota; class Gammaproteobacteria; order Pseudomonadales; family Pseudomonadaceae; genus Pseudomonas; species Pseudomonas sp. NPDC087626. The sequence continues at coordinate 4,923 of NZ_JBIUWJ010000009.1, read as the reverse complement.
CGATCTCGTGATCTGCGATCTGCGCATGCCGCAGATGGGCGGGCTCGAACTCATTCGCCAGGTGACTGACCTGTCGCCGCAAACGCCGGTGATCGTGGTGTCCGGTGCCGGCGTGATGAACGACGCGGTCGAAGCCTTGCGCCTGGGCGCGGCGGACTACCTGATCAAGCCGCTGGAAGACCTGGCCGTGCTCGAGCACTCCGTGCGCCGAGCCCTGGATCGCGCGCGCCTGCTCCTGGAGAACCAGCGTTACCGGACCAAGCTTGAAACCGCCAACCGTGAGCTCGAAGCCAGCCTGAACCTGCTGCAGGAAGACCAGAACGCCGGTCGCCAGGTGCAGATGAACATGTTGCCGGTGAGCCCCTGGGCCATCGACGAGTTCAAGTTCGCCCACCAGATCATCCCGTCGTTGTACCTGTCGGGTGATTTTGTCGACTATTTTCGGGTCGACGAACGCCGGGTCGCGTTCTACCTGGCGGATGTTTCCGGGCATGGCGCGTCTTCGGCCTTCGTCACCGTGCTGCTGAAGTTCATGACCACGCGCCTGCTGTTCGAATCCAAGCGCAACGGCACCTTGCCGGAATTCACCCCTTCAGAGGTGCTCGGCCATATCAACCGGGGCCTGATCAGCTGTAAGCTGGGCAAACATGTCACGATGGTCGGTGGAGTCATCGACGAGGAGACCGGTTTGTTGACCTATAGCATCGGCGGACACCTGCCGTTGCCAGTGTTGTACACGCCAGGCAGTGTGGGATACCTCGAAGGCCGCGGTCTGCCGGTGGGCTTGTTCAATGAAGCCACCTACGAAGACCACGTCATCGAACTGCCGCCGGTGTTCAGCCTGACGCTGATGTCCGATGGCATTCTGGACCTTTTGCCAGAACCGACACTCAAAGAAAAAGAGGCCGCCTTACCGCAACGGGTAAGATCGGCGGGCGGCAGCCTGGATGGTCTGCGGCAGGTTTTTGGATTGGCCACGCTAGGGGAGATGCCGGATGATATCGCCCTGTTAGTGTTGAGCAGGAATCTTCAATGAGTACCGGTAGAATCCAGTTCGCCGAGCAGGATGGCACCTTTGTCCTGAAGTTCGTCGGTGAGGTTCGCCTGACCCTGTGTTCGGCGTTGGATGCGACTATCGAGCGGATCTTCACCGCGTTGAATTTCAACGCGATCGTGATCGACCTGACCGAAGCCCGCAGCATCGACAGCACCACCCTGGGCCTGTTGGCCAAGCTGTCGATCATGTCACGGCAAAAGGTCGGCCTGCTGCCGACCGTCGTCACCACCCACGAAGACATCACCCGTCTGTTGGAGTCCATGGGTTTCGAGCAGGTGTTCAACATCGTTGACCGCCCGGTGCCGTGCCCGGAGTGCCTGACCGACCTGCCTGACCAGGACCAGTCCGAAGAGGTGGTGCGGATCAAGGTGCTGGAAGCGCACAAGATCCTCATGGGGCTCAACGATTCCAACCGCGAAGCGTTCCATGACCTGGTAAACGCCCTCGAGCGGCACTGATAGCTCCTGCAATCCCTGGTAGGCGCTGGCGAAGGTAAAACACTGCGTCAAACCAGGCACACAAAAAAGGGCGAACCCAGCAGGGTTCGCCCTTTTTGCATTGCGCTGTAACCTTACAACTTGGCCTGCAGCAACGCCTCCAGCTTCTCCTGGTCGCGGGCAAACTGCCGAATGCCTTCGGCCAGCTTCTCGGTGGCCATCGCATCCTCGTTGGATGCCCAGCGGAACTGTGCTTCGTTCAGGCTCTGGCGTGCTTCACCGGCATGCCCTGGCGCCAGCTGACGCTCCAGCTTGCCGGTGTCGGCCGCCAGCTTCTCGATCAGGTCGGGGCTGATGGTCAGGCGATCGCAGCCCGCCAGTTGCTCGATCTGATTGAGGTTGCGGAAGCTCGCACCCATGACCACGGTCTTGTAGTCATTGGCTTTGTAGTAGTTGTAGATGCGCGTCACTGACTGCACGCCGGGATCATCGGCGCCGCTGTAGTCGGTACCGTTGGCCTTCTTGTACCAGTCGTAGATGCGCCCTACGAACGGCGAAATCAGGAACACCCCGGCTTCGGCGCAGGCCACTGCCTGGGCGAAGGAGAACAGCAGGGTCAGGTTGGTCTGGATGCCTTCGCGCTCCAGCTGTTCAGCGGCGCGGATACCTTCCCAGGTGGAGGCGATCTTGATCAGCACACGGTCACGGCCAATGCCGGCCTTGTCGTAGAGTTCGATCAGGCGGTGCGCACGCTTGAGCATGGCATCGGTATCGAACGACAGGCGCGCATCCACTTCAGTGGAAATGCGTCCCGGAATCACTTTCAGGATCTCCTGGCCCACTGCGACCCCAAAACGGTCACTGGCCAGGCCCACGTCGCCCTTGCAGTCGGTAACGCTGGCGTTGAGCAGTTCGGCATAGGCAGGAATGGCCGCAGCCTTGAGCAGCAGGGAAGGGTTGGTGGTAGCGTCCACTGGTTTGACGCGAGCGATTGCTTCGAAATCGCCAGTATCGGCCACGACAGTGGTGAATCGTTTAAGTTGTTCCAGCTTGGAAGTCATGGGTGTGCTCTATCCTGTGGGTCTGTTGACATTACCCGAGCGCTGGCAGCCACTCAAGGGCACAAATGCGTAACAACGGTCTGGGCGGCAACATCTGCAAAACAGATGTTTGAAAGGCCCGGCGCTATCCGCTAACTACGATGGCAAAACCGCCCACAGGTTCAATCGCGGCGACGGCTAGCGGCCTTCCAGCAACGCAGCCGCCTGATCGAGCAGGGCCAGCGGGTCCTTGGCCTTATGAATGTCCACCGACAGCAACTGGCGAAACTTGCGCGCCCCAGGAAAGCCCGTGCCGAGCCCCAGGACATGCCGGGTGATGTGGTGCATCGCGCCGCCAGCCTCAAGGTGGGCGGCAATGTACGGACGCAGTTGCGCCAGCGCCTCGGCCCGGCTGATCACCGGCGCGGTGCTGCCAAACAACTGCTGATCCACCTCAGCCAGTACATAAGGATTGTGATACGCCTCACGGCCCAACATTACCCCGTCAAAGGTCGCCAAATGCTCATGGCAGGCCTCCAGCGTCTTGATTCCGCCGTTGAGAATGATCTCCAGCTCCGGGAAGTCCGCCTTCAGCTGCGCCGCCACGTCATAGCGCAGTGGCGGAATATCGCGGTTCTCCTTAGGCGACAAACCTTCAAGAATCGCAATGCGCGCATGCACGGTAAAGCTGGTGCAGCCGGCATCGCGCACCGTACCGACGAAATCACACAGCTGCGCGTAACTGTCGCGCCCATTGATCCCGATCCGATGCTTGACCGTAACCGGAATCGACACCGCATCGCGCATCGCCTTCACGCAATCAGCCACCAACTGCGGATGTCCCATCAAGCATGCGCCAATCATATTGTTCTGCACCCGATCACTCGGGCAGCCGACATTGAGGTTCACCTCGTCGTACCCATGCTCCTGCGCCATCCGCGCACAGGCCGCCAGATCCAGCGCTACACTACCGCCCAACTGCAACGCCAGCGGATGCTCAGCCTCGTTGTGCCGCAGGAAACGCTCGTGATCACCGTTGAGCAGGGCACCGGTGGTGACCATTTCGGTGTAGAGCAGGGCGTGTTTGGAGAGCAGGCGCAGGAAGAAGCGGCAGTGGCGGTCGGTCCAATCCATCATGGGTGCAACACTAAAGCGCCGAGACAGCGTAGGCATTGGTTTTACTGGGCTAAGGCTCTGATTCTGTACCATTTTACTCAACGTGTTTTCGGCGTGTTTTAGGGCGTTTTCAGGCGTTTTTTGGGTCTCGGTGGTACGATGTACCACTTCAAAACTGACGCGTACCACTTTCGATATGGCAGCTATCAGGGCAAGAAAACTGGCGGATGGGTCTGTGAGCTACACCGCTCAGATCCGCATCAAGCGTGACGGAGTGCAAGTCTACCAAGAGAGCCAGACCTTCGCCCGGAAACAGGCGGCGCAAGCTTGGGCGCGTAAGCGCGAGTCGGAGTTGGATGAACCTGGTGCGATCGAGCGGGCGACGCGATGAAGTAGGTCATGAGCTGCTGCTCCGGTGCGGAGCATGTGGGGATGAGTGGAAAAAGAGATATTCCAGCCAAAGGGACGCTGTTTGGACGAAGTCTAAAGACAACGACTAGTTGTCCTGGCAGATTCGCAGCGCCTCGCGCCCCCGAAAACTTTCAAGCTTCCGCGACACAGATGGCGATATCGTGATTTTGTGTCGCGGTGGACTGAGTAAGGGCAAGGCGCCGCCCGGCCCAAGGCCGTGCACATGGTGAATCATCAGCGTGATGGCCTCGCCCTGTTCCTCGATGCCACTCCAGGCCATCAACTCAGCCAAGGCCTGTCGGGTGCCGGCCAGGGTATGGAGTCGTAACTCTTCCTCGCCACGAGTTTTTCGCTTCGCCGCGGTCTTGGCTGATCGGTCTTTCTGTGCGGCAGCCATCAGTTTTTCCTCTTTTTTCTGGTGTGGGCGAGCTAACCAGTGTCGATTACTTGAGAGGTGGGGCATTTTGTGTGTGGTAATTGCTGGGGGCAGTATTTATTTCTGAAGAAGTCAGTTAATCGTCTCGGATATTGAATCGTGCCCGCAGCCTGATTAGACTGCGCGCAAATTAGGACGAACAGATTTATCAAGGACTTATATGATCAAGAAATGCCTGTTTCCAGCAGCCGGTTACGGCACTCGCTTTCTGCCAGCGACTAAAGCCATGCCCAAGGAAATGCTGCCGGTGGTGAACAAGCCACTGATCCAGTACGGCGTCGAAGAAGCTCTTGATGCCGGGCTGACGGAAATCTCCATCGTCACCGGTCGTGGCAAACGCGCCCTGGAAGACCACTTCGACATCAGCTACGAGCTGGAAAACCAGATCAAGGGCACCGACAAAGAGAAGTACCTGGTCGGTATCCG
>NZ_JBIUWJ010000008.1:0-190750 GCF_044743405.1 Pseudomonas sp. NPDC087626 | reverse complement strand
ACTTCAACCACTTGCGCTTCCGATCACTCGGTAGCGGGAGGCGAATTCTACAGCGTTACACGCTGCTGTCAACACCTCTTTTTCAACTCCTTTCGCGCTTCGATGAACTGAAGCAACCTGCTGCCGAAAACTGCGTAACTCATTGTTTACCAAGGAGTTTTCCGTTTCGACTGCGCCGGAAGTGGGGCGAATTATAGACACCTGAGATCTGCCGTCAAGCGTTAATTAAGCTTTTGTTGCAGAAGGTGCCTTTTTACCCTTTAGACGCGGAATTCGCCGGGCAATGGCAGGCACACGCAAGACTAATAGCAGTGCACCTATAGAGGCATAGATCGCCCACTCTTTCAGGTCCGCACGAACTATCCATAACATATGCAGCAAACCAAGCCCCAAAATCACGTAGACCAGGCGGTGCAACTTCCTCCAGCGCACACCCAATCGTCGCTGACTGTATCGATTGGACGTTGCCGCCAGCAGGAGCAACCCCACCAGGCCGAGACTGCCAACAATAATGTATGGCCGCTTGCTCAGCTCCACCCCCAACTGCGACCAGTCCAGGCCAAGGATAAATACCAGGTAGGCAGACAGATGCAACACTGCATAGGCAAAACTCCACAACCCCAGTTGCCGCCTCACCGCAATCCAGCCCGCCCAACCGCTCAATTTCTGCAAAGGCGTCATGCTCAACGTAATCAAGAGCAGCGTCAGGGTTCCCAAACCCAAGCGATCGACCAGCACCTTGCCCGGGTCAGGCCCCAACGCCGAACTCCAGGCTTCATACAACCAGAGCAGCGGCCACACCGCCGCCGCTATGAAGACGGCACTGCGCCACAACACAAACCGCATCAGTAGTTCGTCCTCAAGTCCATGCCTGCATACAGGCCGGCAACTTCATCTGCGTAACCATTGAACATCTGGGTGGCACGCACATTGGGCTTGAACAATCCGCTGGGCAAACGCCGCTCCCGCGCCTGGGTCCAGCGCGGATGATCGACAGTGGGGTTCACATTGGCGTAGAAGCCATACTCATCCGCGGCAATGCTCTGCCAGGTGGTTTTTGGCTGCTCGCTGACCAGACTGATGCGCACGATGGATTTGACACTCTTGAAGCCGTACTTCCACGGCACCACCAAGCGCAATGGCGCGCCGTTCTGGTTAGGCAATTCACGCCCGTACATCCCGACTGCCAGGATCGCCAGCGGATGCATCGCCTCATCCAGGCGCAGCCCTTCTATATAAGGCCAGTCGATCAGGGCAAAACCGGAGCGCTGGCCCGGCATGCTCTGAGGGTCCTGCAAGGTTTCGAAGCGAATGTACCGGGCCTTGGAAGTGGGCTCGACATGCTTGAGCAATGCAGAAAGAGGAAAGCCGATCCAGGGGATCACCATCGACCAAGCCTCCACACACCGCAGTCGGTAGATGCGCTCCTCCAACTGATAGGGTTTCATCAGGTCTTCCAGGGCATAACGCCCCGGTTTCCCCACCTCCCCGTCTACCACCACGCTCCAGGGTTCGGTTTTCAAGGCGCCGGCATTGGCGGCCGGATCCCCCTTGTCGGTGCCGAACTCATAGAAGTTGTTGTAGTGGGTCGCATCCTTGAACGGCGTGATCGACTCATCCTTGACGTTGACCGCCCCCCAACGAGTCGCCGGGAGTTTCTCGTTGAACCAGGCTGGCGCCTTACCCGGCTCGACGTCCGGGTATCGCGCGACGTCATCGGCGCTGGCCCAGCGCGGCAGACTGCTGGCAGCCATTACGCTGACTGCACTGCCCAGCACGCTGCGGCGAGATATATAGAGGGATTCAGGCGTGACGTCCGACTCAGGGCAGTCGGACGATTTGGGGAATTTGAATAACATGACAACTCCGCAGCATTGGAGGACTGATGCACCAATAGACTGCGGAGTATGGAGGAAATTACCTCACTCGGCTTTTTTGTGCCGGCGAAGGTGTAACAAGTACTGCACCGGACCAGAGGCGGCATAGGCGAGGAACACCAGGAGCAGAATGCGCGGCGGATCGCTGAACACCACGGCAAACACCAGCACCACCGCCAGGATCGCCACAAAAGGCACACGCCCCTTCAGGTCCAGCTCCTTGAAGCTGTTGTACTTGATGTTGCTGACCATCAACATGCCGGCCGCAGCCACCATCAGCGCCACCAGGAAGGACATTTTCGAGCCCTGGATCCCGTAGTCACTGAAGGCCCAGACGATACCCGCCACCACACCCGCGGCAGCCGGGCTGGCCAGGCCGATGAAGTAACGCTTGTCCGCGGTCCCCACCTGGGTGTTGAAGCGCGCCAGACGCAAGGCCGCGCCGGCCACATAGATGAAGGCAACCATCCAGCCGACCTTGCCCATATCGCCCAGGGCCCAGCCGAAGGCCAGCAACGCCGGTGCAACACCAAAGGCAACCATGTCCGACAGCGAGTCGTACTCGGCGCCAAAGGCACTTTGGGTATTGGTCATCCGCGCTACCCGGCCATCCAGGCCGTCGAGCACCATGGCGACAAAGATCGCGATTGCCGCGAAAGCAAAGTACTTGCTCGCGCCGGCAGCATCACCGGCACTCAAGGCGCTCTGCGCGCTCATCGAGTTAATGATGGAGTAGAACCCCGCGAACAGGTTCGCGGTGGTGAACAGATTCGGCAGAAGATAGATACCACGATGCCGGACTTTACGGCCTTCAGCATCATGCCCTTCTTCGATGTGCTCATCGATGGGCAGCAGGCTTTCGGCGTCAGAAGCCTGGTTTGGCTCTTCGGGACGTTCGCTCATGGACAGTACCTTGCAACGGTGTGGAAATTTTTGACAGGTGTCTGCGTCAACGGTTCGCAGCACAAACGATGCAGCTTTATACCAGAACCAGCCCGCCAAACGAAAAAACGCGGCATAAGCCGCGTTTTTCGTACAGGGTCGTGACTTAGTTTTTGGCTTTGTCGACGATCTTGTTGGCACCGATCCACGGCATCATCGAACGCAGTTGCTCGCCGATGATTTCGATACCGTGTGCAGCGTTGTTACGACGCTTGGCGGTCATCGAAGGGTAGCCGGTTGCACCTTCGCTGATGAACATCTTGGCGTACTCGCCGTCCTGAATGCGTTTCAGGGCGTTGCGCATGGCCTGACGGGATTCGGCGTTGATGACTTCCGGGCCGGTCACGTACTCGCCGTACTCGGCGTTGTTGGAGATCGAGTAGTTCATGTTGGCGATACCGCCTTCGTACATGAGGTCAACGATCAACTTCAGTTCGTGCAGGCACTCGAAGTAGGCCATTTCTGGCGCGTAGCCAGCTTCAACCAGGGTTTCGAAACCGGCTTTTACCAGCTCAACGGTACCGCCGCACAGAACGGCTTGTTCGCCGAACAGGTCGGTTTCGGTCTCGTCCTTGAAGGTGGTTTCGATGATGCCGGTACGACCACCGCCAACGCCAGCCGCGTAGGACAGTGCAACGTTTTTGGCATTGCCCGAAGCATCCTGGTAGATCGCGATCAGGTCAGGAATACCGCCGCCCTTGACGAACTCGGAACGCACGGTGTGGCCTGGAGCCTTCGGCGCGATCATGATCACGTCGAGGTCAGCGCGCGGCACAACCTGGTTGTAGTGGATCGCGAAGCCGTGGGAGAACGCCAGGGTGGCGCCTTTCTTGATGTTCGGCTCGATTTCGTTCTTGTACAGGGCAGACTGGAACTCGTCCGGGGTCAGGATCATGACCAGGTCGGCAGCTGCAACAGCGGAAGCCACGTCAGTCACTTTCAGGCCGTGAGCTTCAGCCTTGGCAACGGTAGCCGAACCTTTACGCAGGCCAACGGTAACGTCAACGCCGGAATCTTTCAGGTTGCACGCTTGAGCGTGACCTTGGGAACCGTAACCGATGATGGCAACTTTCTTGCCCTGGATGATGGACAGGTCGCAGTCTTTTTCGTAATAAACTTTCATGAAATTCCCCTATATATCCAGGCCGTTCAGGCCAATCGCTAATTTGGTTTAGATGCTGAGTACTTTGTCGCCGCGGGCAATACCGGTTACGCCGCTACGGACGGTTTCCAGGATCGAAGCGGTGCCAATGGACTGGATGAAGCTGTCGAGCTTGTCGCTGGTACCGGTCAGTTGAACGGTATACACGCTGGCGCTGACATCTACGATCTGCCCACGATAAATATCCGTAGTGCGTTTGATCTCGGCGCGCTGGGCACCGGTAGCCTTGACCTTGACCAGCATCAGCTCGCGCTCGATGTGCGCGCTTTCCGACAGGTCGACCAGCTTGACCACTTCGATCAGCTTGTTCAGGTTCTTGGTGATCTGCTCGATGACTTCATCGTGCCCTACGGTGGTCAGCGTCAGACGCGACAGGGTCGGGTCTTCGGTAGGTGCCACGGTCAGGCTTTCGATGTTGTAGTTACGCTGCGAGAACAGCCCGACTACACGCGACAGAGCGCCCGGTTCGTTTTCCAGAAGCAAGGAAATAATGTGCCGCATGATTAAGTACGCTCCGTCTTGCTCAGCCACATATCGCGCATGGAGCCGTCTTTGATCTGCATCGGGTAGACGTGCTCGCTGGTGTCGACCGAAATATCGATCACGACCAGGCGATCCTTCATGGCAAACGCTTCTTCCATCTTCGACTTGAGGTCTTTCGAGTCGGTGATGCGCACGCCGACGTGACCATAGGCCTCGGCCAGCTTGACGAAGTCAGGCAGCGACTCCATGTAGGAGTGCGAATGACGGCTGCCATAGCTCATGTCTTGCCACTGGCGAACCATGCCCAGCACACCGTTGTTGAGGATCACGATCTTGACCGGCAAGCCGTACTGCAGGCAGGTGGACAGCTCCTGGATGTTCATCTGGATGCTGCCTTCGCCTGTGACGCAGGCAACATCGACATCCGGGAAGCTCAACTTGATACCCATGGCCGCTGGGAAACCGAAGCCCATGGTGCCCAGGCCGCCGGAGTTGATCCAGCGGTTTGGCTTGTTGAACTTGTAGTACTGCGCCGCGAACATCTGGTGTTGACCCACGTCGGAGGTCACAAAGGCATCGCCCTTGGTCACTTCGCACAGGGTCTCGATCACGGTCTGCGGCTTGATGACGCTGCCATCGCCCTTGTCGTAAGGGAACAGGCCACGATCACCGCGCCACTCGTCCACTTGCTTCCACCAACTGGCAACGGACTCCTTGTTCGGGGTCTCGCCGATTTCCTTGAGGATCGCGACCATTTCGTTCAGGACGCTTTCCACCGGGCCCACGATTGGCACGTCGGCCTTGATGGTCTTGGAGATCGAAGCCGGGTCGATATCGATGTGGATGATCTTGGCATTCGGGCAGAATTTCGCCGGGCCGTTGATCACTCGGTCATCGAAACGCGCGCCGACCGCCAGGATCACGTCAGCATGGTGCATGGCCAGGTTGGCGGTGTAGCTGCCGTGCATGCCGAGCATGCCAATGAACTGACGGTCGGTGCCAGGGTAGGCACCCAGGCCCATCAGGGTATTGGTTACGGGCAGGTTGAGCATCTGGGCCAGTTCGGTCAGCGGCGCGGAGCCGCCACCGAGGATCACGCCGCCACCTGCGTACAACACAGGACGCTTGGCCGCCAGGAGCATTTCTGCCGCCTTGCGGATTTGCCCGGAGTGACCACGAACAGCCGGGCTGTAGGAACGCAGCTTGGCTTTTTTCGGGAAGACGTATTCGAACTTCTCGGCCGGGTTGGTCATGTCTTTCGGAATATCGACAACCACCGGACCAGGACGACCGGATTGCGCCAGGTAGAACGCCTTCTTCATGACTTCCGGGATTTCCGAAGCGTGCTTGATCATGAAGCTGTGCTTCACGATCGGCCGGGAGATACCGATCATGTCGGTTTCCTGGAACGCGTCGGTGCCGACCATGGTGCTAGGCACCTGACCGGAAATGATCACCATTGGAATCGAGTCCATATAGGCGGTGGCAATCCCGGTAATGGCGTTTGTGGCGCCTGGACCGGAAGTCACCAATACCACGCCGGCTTTACCGGTGGCACGGGCATAGCCGTCAGCCATATGGGTAGCCGCTTGTTCGTGGCGAACCAGGATGTGAGTCACTTCCGGTTCTTTGAACAGGGCATCGTATACATGAAGAAGAGCACCACCCGGGTACCCGTAGATATATTTGACGCCTTCGTCACGCAAAAAGCGGACGAGCATCTCACCGCCAGATAAAAGCTCCACGTTGTTCACCTCTAAAACGCCAGAATACCGCCCACATAAGGGGACGGGTCTTAATAGGTTTACTTCTCAGCAGAGCATGAGCGACGGTGGTCGCCGACTACGTCAGCACTGACTGAGCAAGTATTGGGAGCGTCCCAAGTGTTGCGGGACTTTCCCACCCAGCGCGAGGTAACGCGTTGCGGGTGTAACAGGTCGGCGCGGATGTGCGCCTCATGATCTGCTGAGCGGGCCTGCTTCTGGCAGTCCCTCTACAGCGGACTTTGGATTCTTCTGTTTCGCCCTCTGCAAGTCAAGCCGTCAATGTGCTTAATTCGAACTAAGCGCATGAGAACGCAAGAAAAAACCGCCAAACCCCAGGTCGGATTATTTCAATTGCGCAGTTTTGGCAGGAAAATGGCATACGAACGCACCGGTCGCGGCGCACAGAGGGGATTTTCTGGGGGATTGAACGTCACCGCCAGCAGGACGCTGGCAGTGAGCACATCAACTGGAGGCGCTGATCAGTTGGTCGAACTCTTTGAGCAGAACCTGCAACTGACGATCCCGGCCCTGGACATCGCGGGCGGCGAAGACCATTTCGGCCATCTCCTGAATCCCCGAGGCATTGGGCAAGGGCAGATCCTGTTCGAGGATCAGCTTCATACGTGGCAGGAAGACCCATTGCAGCCACTGCTCGAAGTCCAGGGTGTCGACCGAAAACGGCTCGACGCTGGACAGCGCCTGCGCAGAAGGCGAAACCTCGTCCCACCAGCCCTGGACCCGCAATTCGCGCTCGATCAGCAACAGTTGCTCGGCAATCTTCGGAAAACGTTGATCCATCACAGCGTAACCTTGGCCTTCTGCCGCGCCTGGGCCGCACCGGCGGCATCGCCCTGCTGCTCACGCGCCTGGGCGATCAACCCCCACAGGCTAGCCTGCAAGTCAGGACGGCCATTGGCCAGGGTCAAACCACGACGGGCGAACTGCTCCGCCTGGGGCGCATCGCCTTGGGCCATGCGCACTTGCGCCAGGCGATAGAGCACTTGCGGCTCACGCGGGGCTACCCGCTGGGCCCGCTCAAGGCTCGAAGACGCGCCATTGAGGTCACCACCCGCCTGTTGCTGCTGGGCCGTGGTGAGCAAGGCCAGCACCGGACCGTCCAACTGCTCGTCAGCCGACAGGCCACCGGCCGCGCTGCTGGCAGAAGGCACGCCGCTCGGCGTCGGCGGCAGGCTGTAGCTGGTGCTCGGTACGAGCGGGCCACTGTCGACCGGCCCCGGAGTAATCGGCCCGGAACTGATCGGCCCTGGGGTGATCGGCTGGGTGCTGATCGGCGTCGAGGTCGTGGCGCCGCCCCCTGGCACCATCACCACCACACCGGTATCACCCTGTGGGATGGCCTGGACCTGGCCCTGTGTCGGGCGGGTCACGGTGGTCTTGCGAAAGCCGCCGTTGGCAGAGAGCCGCTCGCTGTTGGACACCGCAGTGCCCGAATCGACCACCGGAATCGAGCCGCGCTGCACGGTCGAGCAGCCACTGAGCAAAGTCAGAGCCGTCAGCGTCACCGCTGGAATAAACCACTTGTTCACTTGAAACCCTCTCTGCTTAATTCATCCAGCCCTTGACCCAGTCCATCACCGATTCGCCTGAAGCGGGGTCTGTGCCACCGCAGGCGGCGCCGGGAGGCGGTTCGCTGCCGCGAATATACGGCATCTGCACCGCGCCCGGGCAACTGGCATCCGAGCCCTGCCCGGTCCGCGAATCGACCCAGGCCTGCACGATGTTGTCCGGCTGTGGCATGTCCAGCGGCAGCGGGTCGGCCTTGCGCATGAAACTGCTCCAGACCTGCAGCGCACCGGTGGCCCCGGTGAACGGCGTCTTGCCGTTGTCATCGCGGCCCAGCCACACCACCGCCAGCAGATCCTGGCTGAAACCTGCGAACCAGCTATCGCGCGAATCGTTACTGGTACCGGTCTTGCCTGCCAGGGTCAACGTCTTGGGCAGCACGTTATAAACCGAACTGCCGGTACCCTCGCGCATCACCCGCTGCATGGCGCTCTGGATCAGATAAATGGACGCAGGATCAAAGCGCTGCTGGATCTGGAATGGATAACGCTTGAGCGGCTCGCCCTCGGCCGTCAGCACGCTGCGAATCCCGCGCATCGGCGTATTAAAACCACCGTTGGCCAGGGTCTGGTACATGGTTGCCACTTCGATCGGCGTCAAGGCACCCGCCCCCAACAACATCGACGGGAAGGCCGGGAACTCACGCGTGACGCCGAGGCGGCCGAGGGTCTTCAGGACATTCGGCACCCCGACTTCCAGACCCAGGCGTGCGGTCGAGAGGTTGTAGGAATGCGCCAGCCCCTGATACAGGAAGACCGTACCGTGGGACCGACGATCATAGTTCTGCGGTTTCCAGACCTGGCCATCGGCGCCTTTTACCGAGAACGAATCGTCGGACAGCCAACTGGTCAGGGTGTACTTGCTCGGCTTCTCCAGCGCCGTCAGATACACCGCTGGCTTGATCAGCGAACCGATCGGGCGCACCGCATCCAGCGCCCGGTTGAACCCGGCAAAGCCGGCCTGGCGACTGCCAATCATGGCCTGTACTTCCCCGGTTTCCGGGTTGGTTACCACCATTGCCGCCTCGACCTCGTCCGCACCTTTGCGTCCGGAAAGACGCTTGAAGGTGTCGTTGACCGAAGCTTCCGCTTTCATCTGCAGGATCGGGTCGAAGCTGGTGAAAATCCGCAGGCCTTCTTCCGTCAAGTCTTCGTCGCGGTAGTCTTCGCGCAGTTGACGCTTGACCAGGTCGATAAAGCCCGGGAACGAACTGTCGGCCAGCTTGCCGCGGGTGGTCACACCCAGTGGCAGTTTTTTCGCGGCTGCCACCTGCTCGGCCGTGGCCACGCCCTGTTGCTCGAGGACATCCAGCACCAGGTTACGCCGCTCAAGCGCCCGCTCGGGGTTGCGCCGCGGGTTGTAGTAGGACGGCCCCTTGACCATGCCCACCAGCATGGCCACTTGATGCAGTTTCAGCTCGGACAACGGCTGGCCGAAGAAGAACTGACTCGCCAGGCCAAACCCGTGCACCGCGCGCTGGCCATCCTGACCAACGAACACCTCATTGAGGTACGCCTCAAGAATTTCGCGCTTGTCGTAATGCAGCTCAAGCAACATCGCCATCATCGCTTCGGTCAGCTTGCGGCTCAGGCTGCGCTCGTTGGTCAGGTAGAAGTTCTTGACCAATTGCTGGGTCAGCGTGCTGCCGCCCTGGGTCATTTTGCCGCCAGAGGTGTTGACCCAGACGGCCCGGGCAATCGATTTGGGCGACACACCCCAGTGGCTGTAGAAATCCCGGTCCTCGACCGCGACCAGGGTTTCCAGCAAATAGGGCGGGACCTGATCGAGCTTGATCAGAATCCGATCTTCGAGATTTTTCGGGTAGATCCCGCCGATCAGCAACGGCTCCAACCGCACCACGGACAGCTTCGACCCGTTCAGCGCGGACAGCTCGGCCACGTAGTCGCCGGAGAAGCGCACACGCACCGGCTGGGCCTTCTCCATGCCTTCATAGAACTGGAAACCACGGGTATTCAGGTCCACGGTATTGCCACTGACTGCCGCCGCACCCGGGCCATTGGCCACGCTTTCGCGGCGATAGCCCAGGGCATCGAGTTCCGTGAGGAAATCTTGCTTGCTGAGCTTTTGTCCGACGAACAGCTCCAGCGGACGGGCGTAAACCTTGGCTGGAATGGTCCAGCGCTTGCCGGAGAACTTCTCCTGGACCACGGCATCAAGGTAAACAGCAAAGCCTGCCAGCACCACGAGGCCGACCAGACTGAGCTTCAGGGCCCAGCCCAGCCAAGGGCTCAGGCCTTTGGAGGGACGTTTTTTAGCAGTGCGGGGGGATCGGGTACGAGTCATGGCGGCGGATTATACGCACTTTATTCCTGATCAACATGAGCCCCGCGAGGTTTGCGTTGGCCCCGCTTGCGGCCATAATGGCGCCCTTGAATTTTTCCAGACTCTGAAGGATCGCCCGTGAGCCAATCCCTGATCGCTGCCCTGCAAAACCCGGCCCTCTACCCGCATCCGGTAGACGGATTCCAGGTCATCGAGACGCACATCTCCTGGGTGCTGCTCACCGGCCCCTACGCCTATAAAGTGAAAAAACCGGTGAACTTCGGCTTCCTCGACTTCACCACGCTCGACGCTCGCGAGCACTTCTGCGCCGAGGAACTGCGCCTCAACCAGCGCCTGACCAACGACCTGTACCTGGAAGTCTTGCCGATCACCGGCAGCGCTGAAGCCCCCCAACTGGGCGGCAGCGGTCCGGTACTGGACTACGCGCTGAAAATGCGCCAGTTCCCGCAAAGCCAACTGCTCAGCACTCTGCAGGCCAACGGCGAGCTGACCACCGCGCACATCGACGCGATGGCCCAACAGATTGCCCGCTTCCACCTCGAAGCGCCGCGCGTTCCGGCCGACCACGAAGCCGGCACACCGGACAGCGTCATGGCCCCGGTACAGCAGAACTTCGAGCAGATTCGTCCGTTCCTCAACGACAAGGCCGACCTGCTGCAACTCGAAGCCCTGCAAGCCTGGGCGCAAAGCAGCTTCGAGCGCCTCAAGCCGCTGCTGGCCCAACGCAAGGCCGAGGGTTTCATCCGCGAATGCCACGGTGATATCCACCTGGGCAACGCCACCGTGATCGACGGCAACGTGGTGATTTTCGACTGCATCGAATTCAACGAGCCGTTCCGCTTCACCGACGTCTATGCCGACACCGGTTTCCTCGCGATGGACCTGGAAGACCGCGGCCTGAAAAGCCTCGCTCGCCGCTTCATGAGCCAGTACCTGGAGCTGACCGGCGATTACCAGGGCCTGGAGCTGCTGAACTTCTACAAAGCCTACCGCGCCCTGGTGCGCGCCAAGGTCAGCCTGTTCAGCATGCCTGCCGATGCGCCCCCCGTGCAGCGGGCCACTACCCTGCGCCAGTACCGCAACTACGCCAACCTGGCGGAAAGCTACAGCACCATCCCATCGCGCTTCCTGGCCATCACCCACGGCGTCTCGGCAGTCGGCAAAAGCCGCGTGGCCATGCGCCTGGTTGAAGCGCTGGGCGCCATCCGCCTACGTTCCGATGTCGAGCGCAAGCGCCTGTTCGGCGAGCAACAGGTACCCAACGATCCACAAGCCGGCATCTACGGCGCCGACGCCAGCGCCGCCACCTATGCACGCCTGCACGAGATTGCCGACGTGATCCTGCGTGCCGGCTTCCCAGTGGTGCTCGACGCCACGTACCTCAAGCGCGAGC
This sequence comes from Pseudomonas sp. NPDC087626, assembly GCF_044743405.1. NCBI lineage: Bacteria > Pseudomonadati > Pseudomonadota > Gammaproteobacteria > Pseudomonadales > Pseudomonadaceae > Pseudomonas > Pseudomonas sp. NPDC087626. The sequence continues at coordinate 179,239 of NZ_JBIUWJ010000008.1, read as the reverse complement.
AGCGCGATGGCGCGGCGCACGTTGCCGAGGCCACTGGCGCACCCTTCCTGATTCTTGACTGCAACGCGCCCCAAGCCGTGATCGAGAGCTGGCTGGCCCAGCGCCAGGCCGACAAAAACGATCCATCCGACGCCAACCTGGCCGTTATCGCCGCTCAACAAGCCAATCGCGAAGCCCTGACGCCTGCAGAGATTCTCTGCAGCAAACGGGTGCAGACCAACGAAAGCGGGACCCTGGACACCGTCGTCGCCCAGATCCGCCAGCGCCTGCCAGGCCTGTAAACACGCGAGGTAACCGGCGTGAGGTCGTGATGACCTCACGCCGGTTACGTAGTGGCACTATACTGGCGTCATAAATCCAACACGGTGACGCCCATGAGCCAGCCCACACTGCTCGATACCCCGCTCTACGCCCTGCTGCACAAAGACGACATCCACGGCTTCAATCGCGAACGCCCACAGAACGGCACCATCGACATGGTGGGCGGTGATTTTCGCGGCCTCGATCTGCGCGAACTGAACGCTGCAGGCATTGATTTCAGCGATGCCTACTTCCGCTCCGCCGACCTGCGCGGCATTGATTTTCGCCAGGCCTCCCTGGAAGGCGCGAGCCTGGCCCATGCGCAAATTTCCGGCGCCTACTTCCCGCCCGAACTTTCGGCCGACGAAATCCTTATGTCGATGAACTTCGGTACCCGCCTGCGTTACCGCACCCGCTAATCCGACTCACACCCACTGAGCCTCTGGCGCCGCCACGGGGCCGGACTTGGTGCGTCGTTTTCACGACACCCGCCCCCGTCGCAACGCCTCTCGCAGAGCCATCTGGCACATGGCCTTAGAAGCTTTTGCGTTCAAACCGACCAAAGAACTACGCTTTTCCTACTGACCGCTACACTCCTCAAAGGTCCGCCCAACGCACTCTTCGCCCATCGCAAGGAGGCTTGATGAATGACGAACTGCAACACCTGAAGAATCTTGGCAAGACGTCGGCGCAATGGCTGCATGCCGTAGGCATTCACAGTGCTTCGGATTTGCGCCGGCTGGGGGCGGTGGATGCTTACAGGGCGGTACGCACCCGCGGGTTCCGCGCATCGAAGGTGCTGCTGTACGCGATCGAGGGGGCACTGCTGGACATGCACTGGAACGATATTCCCGCCGAACGCAAAGACGCCCTCAACAAACAACTGGAAGCCATCTCGTCCCGACAAAAGAATTGAGCCCGTTCGACAGCGGGCAACCCCAGGGTTTAAAGGGGTTTCAAACAAGCGTTTAGAGAAATGAAAAAGAATTCGAGAATCATCCGTTGACTTAGAAATGAGAATCGTTATGATTATCACAACTGGTCGCGAGATCAGCTGATCTTCTGGAAGACCATTGGTTCGGACTCTCAGATTATCTCCTCATCAGGCTAATCACGGTTATTTGACCCGGCTCTTGCCGGGTCTTTTTTTGCCTGTCGATTACCCACCGTCAGTCGCTCACTGGCGCATTGAGGCGCAATAATCCTGCACCGGCCGGACGGCCGTGTACCAGGCGTAATCCGCCGAGGCCGTTGCCACTGGCTGACCTTTCTCCGCCAGCATCAACACCACCGCTGGCGGGCGCGCGTCGAGATCTGCCATGTGCACCGGCACCCCGAGATCCAGGCGAGCGTGATAACCACCGGCCAATAGCATGGCGGGCGTCGGTGCAATCATCAGGCGCTCGGCCATTCGCCGATCGCGGTGTTGCTGCACGGCCAGCATCGCCGGCATCTGGCTCTCGGGTAGCAGGCCGCAATGGGATAACGCAATTTGCGCCAGCAACGACGCCCTGACCGAGGCCGCATTCGAGCGCCCACCGCTCAGGGCTGGTGCCTCTTTGTAGAGACGCCGCACCTCAGGCCCATCGAGATTGGCTGCCAGCAAGGGATAAGGCTGGGCCAAGGCATAACGCACAATCGGGCCATACAGACTCCAGTCCCAACCCGGCTGCCAGGCCAACGCGGCCGGCAGATCAGCCGGCCATTGCCCCGGGCTGCGTGCGCGCAGTTGATCGACCGCGGCCTGTTGCCCGGGGGTGAACATTTCCAGCAACAGACTGCCTTGCGCCCGGCGCTGGGCCAACGCGTGCAACAGCCATAGTTGGACCTGGTGGTGATCAGGGTTGTCATGCTGCTCGCCGACGATCACCCGGGGCGCTGCGGCCAAACGCTCGACCAGCGCCTGGGCCGTCAGTGTCTGCCCGCTGCGCAGATCGACAATCTCGCCAGCAGGCTGACCTACGCCTGTCGGCACCCCGCTCTGGCAGGCCGCCAGCAGCAGGCACAACATAATCAGGATTCGACCCATGAGCTCACCTCAACGAGCAATGATCAGCGGATGCCCACGCTCCGGGTGCGGCTGCACCAACACCTCCAGGCCGAACACCGCCTGCAGCGACTCGGGGCGCAGTACCTGTTGCGGGGTGTCCAGGGCATGGGGGCGACCGTTTTCCAGGAGCAGAATGCGGTCACAGTAGCGCGCGGCCAGATTCAGGTCATGCAGGATCACCAGCACCGCCGCACCGCGATCGGCAAACTGGCGCACGGCCTGCAACGTTGTGTGTTGATGCAAGGGGTCGAGCATCGAGGTTGGCTCATCGAGCAGCAAGGTCTGCCCTGCTTCACCCGGCCATAGCTGCGCCAGCACCCGCGCCAGGTGCACCCGCTGGCGCTCACCACCCGAGAGTGCGGTGTAGCTGCGCCCGCTCAAGTGGGCAACGTCAGCTGCTTGCAAGGCCGCGGCGACAATTTCGTCATCTCGCTGGCGGCCGGTCTGATGCGGCAAGCGGCCCATGCCGACCACCTCCTCGACGCGGAAGGCGAAATCCAGGGTCGAACTCTGCGGCAGCACGGCCAGGCGCTGCGCGCGCTGGGCGCCGTCCCACTCACTCAATGGGCGCTGGTCCAGCCAGACGTGGCCATGATCGGCACGCAGTTCCCCACACAGGGCTGCCAGCAAGGTGCTTTTGCCAGCACCGTTGGGGCCCAGCACACCAAGCACCTCGCCTGGGTTGAGCGCAAGGTCGATGTCCGCCAGGACGATGTTGCCGCCTCGACGGATCTGCAGGTTTTCCACGCGCAGCATCAGGCACGACCTCGCAACAACAGGAACAGAAAGAACGGTGCACCAATGAACGCGGTGACGATGCCGATTGGTAATTCCGCCGGTGCCAGCGCCAGGCGCGCCACCAGGTCGGCCAGCAATAACAGGCTGGCACCCGCCAGGATCGAGGCCGGCAGCAACACCCGATGATCGGGTCCGGCCAGCAACCGCACCAGGTGCGGCACCACCAGGCCGACAAAGCCGATCATCCCCGCCGCCGCGACAGCCGCACCCACCCCTAGCGCAGTGCAGAACACCAGTTCGCGCTTGAGCCGCTCGACATTGATCCCCAGGTGACTGGCCTCGGACTCGCCAAGCAGCAGCGCATTCAATGCCTTGGCCCGGCGCGGCAACCATAGCGCCACCACCACCGTCACCAGCAGCAAGGGCCAGAGCCGCGCGTAGCTGGCGCCATTGAGACTGCCCAGGTTCCAGAACGTCAGGGTGCGCAAGGTCGCATCGTCGGCCAGATAAGTGAACAAGCCCACCGCCGACCCCGCCAACGCCGTCAGGGCGATGCCCGCCAGCAACATGGTCGCGACGTTGGTCTGGCCGTTGCGCCGGCCCAGACGATAAACCAGCGCCGTCACCCCCAGGCCGCCGAGGAAGGCACAGATCGACAACAAGTACGGACCGATCGCCTCCGGCATTCCGCCAAACAACGAACCACCGACAATCGCGATCGCCGCGCCGAGGGCCGCGCCACTGGAAACCCCCACCAGACCCGGGTCCGCCAGCGGGTTGCGGAACAGCCCCTGCATCGCCACCCCAGACAGGGCCAGGACGCCACCCACCGCCAGCCCGAGCAAGGTACGCGGCAAACGGATCTGCCCGAGTATCAGCTCGGCCTGCTCCAGGCCATCACCGGCAATCGGCAACCCGAGCATACGCAGGGCCGCCCGCAAGGTGTCCAGCAACGGCAAGCTGACGGGGCCCAGGGCCAGGGACAGCCAGGTCGCCAGCACACACAGCAGACCCAGGCCAATGAACAACGAACGCGGTTTTACCAGAGTGCTCATTGGGCGGCAGTGGCCTTGGCGGACTCAGCCGGATAGAAACCGGCAGACAGCTCGACCAGGCTTTGCGGCAAACGCGGTCCCAGGCCGCCGACCAACAGCGTCGGGTCGAGTTCCAGGACACGACCGGCCTTGGCCGCCGGCGTCGAGGCGAGGATCGGGTTCTGCTTGAACAACGCTTCACGTGCGGCATCGCCGGTCAATGCCCGGTCCGAGAACACCAGGACATCCGGCGTTAGCCCCGCCAGGGACTCCACCGAAAACGGCTTGTAGCCACTGTGGGTCGCCAGGTTATGCCCGCCGGCCTGCTGCAGCAGCCAATCGGCCGCGGTGTCTTTACCCGCGATCAACGGCTTGCCCCCGGCGTGGCCCAGCAACAGCAGCACACCCGGTGCCTTGGCGCTGGACTGGGCCTGGCTGACCCAGGCCTGCTGCTGCGCAATTTGCTGTTGATAACCGTCGAACAGTGCCGTGGCCTGCGCCTCGCTGCCCAGCAAGCGCCCCAGATGCTGCAAATTGTTCTGCAGGGTGGGCAAGTCCGGCTGAGCCGAGAACAGCTCGACCTGGACCCCGGCACTGCGAATCTGCGACAACACCGGCGGTGGGCCCATTTCTTCGGTGCCGATCAGGATCTGCGGACGCAGGCTCAAAATGCCTTCCGCCGACAGTTGGCGTTGATAACCGATACTCGGCAAGCTCTTGAGTGACTCCGGGTGCTGGCTGGTGGTGTCCACTCCCACCAGCTTGGCCTGCGCGCCCAAGGCACTGACCCACTCCGACAGCGCGCCCCCGGCACTGACCCAGCGTTGCGGCAATTCGGCCGCTGCGGCCCCATGGGTAACCAGAAGTCCGACACAGAGCGCGATAGCGCTGGTACTCAGGCGCATAACAGGGTTTCCTTTCAGGAGTTTTCCCGCACAATCCCAGGCGCTTTGGCTAACGCACCTTCGCGGGCGAAGCCGGCATTTGATAATTGTTAGCATTTGCGCGTCAAGCACGGACATATTTGCTAACCAGCGCACGCAGCACATAACCGCCGCAGGCCAGGGTCTTCGGCACCTGAGGATAGTCATGAAGTTTCTTTGTACCAGCGCCGAACTGGTCGATGCCAGCAGCCGTGGCTTCGAGATTGCCGGGCAAAAGGTCTTTGCCGTGCGCCGCGAAGGCCGGGTCTACGCTTACCAGAACCGTTGCCCGCACCGTGGCGTCGGCCTGGAATGGCAGCCGGACCAATTCCTCGACCCCAGCGCCAGCCTGATCCAGTGCGCCACCCATGGCGCACTGTTCCTGATCGAGAGCGGTGAATGTGTGGCTGGGCCTTGCGCCGGCCAATCACTCAAGGCCCTGCACTGCCGCGAAGACGCCCAAGGCATCTGGGTCCAAGGCTAAACGCCGAGCAGCACCTCAAGACGCCGATCGACCCTGACTTCCTCGGCGCTCAGGCTCACGCCATAGGCCAACACTTCAACCCCGGCCGCTTTTGCCTGCGCCAGTGCGGCGGCGTAGCCCGGATCGATCTCCACCGCCGGGCGCACTGCCTCGATACCGGTCAGGTTCACGCAATACAACTGCACAGCGCGAACCCCGTCCCGGGCCAGGCACGCCAGCTCGCGCAAATGCTTGGCACCGCGCTGAGTCACCGCATCGGGAAAAGCCGCGACCGCCGAGCCGTCGAACCCCAGGGTGACACTTTTGACTTCGACGAAGGCCGGTCCGTGGGGGTAATCGAGGCGGAAATCGATCCGGCTGTTCTCCTGCCCGTACGGCACTTCCCGCTTGAGCCCGGTAAAGCCGGCCAACTCGCTGATCAGCCCGGCGCGCAGCGCTTCCTCGATCAACGGGTTGGCCCGCGCCGTGTTGACACACGCCAGGCGTCCTTGCGGGGTTTCGCTGATTTCCCAGGTGCCGGGTAATTTTCGCTTGGGGTCGTTGGAGCGGCTGAACCAGACCTGCCCGCCTTCGACCATGCAATTGAACATCGAGCCGGTGTTAGGGCAGTGAATGGTGAGCATCTCGCCGCTAACAGTTTCGATATCGGCGAGAAAACGCTTGTATCGTCGGATCAGCCGACCTTCTTCCAGAGGGGGATCGAAGCGCATCAGCCTTGCCAGCTCCGCAAGCCACGGGCAATCCGCTCCACCGCTTCCTGCAACCGCGGCAGGCTCTGGGTGTAGGCAAACCGCACGTGATGCCCGGCCTGGTGCCGGCCGAAGTCCAGCCCCGGGGTAAAGGCGATGTGTTCGGTTTCCAGGAAATGCCGACAGAACGCAAAGGCATCGCCACCAAAGGCGCTGATGTCCGCATACAGATAGAACGCGCCTTCGGGCTCTACCGCGATGCCAAAGCCCAGCTCACGCAACGCCGGCAGGAGGAAATCGCGGCGCCGGCCGAATTCGGCGCGGCGCTCCTCCAGAATGCTCAAGGTTTGCGGCTCGAAACAGGCCAATGCCGCGTACTGGGCCATGCTCGGCGCGCTGATATAGAGGTTCTGCGCGAGCTTCTCCAGCTCGCTGACCGCCCCTTGCGGCGCCACCAGCCAGCCCAGGCGCCAGCCGGTCATGCCGAAATATTTGGAAAAACTATTCAGGACAAAGGCACTGTCATCTACTTCCAGCACGCTGGCGGCATCGGTGCCGTAGGTCAGGCCATGGTAGATCTCGTCCACCACCAGGTGGCCGTTGCGCCCCTTGATCGCCGTCGACAGCCCAGCCAGTTCGTCGCGGGTCAGAATGGTCCCGGTCGGGTTGGCCGGAGATGCCACCAGTGCGCCGACGCTGTCCTGGTCCCAATAGCGCTGCACCAGGTCCGGAGTCAGTTGGTAACGCACCTCCGGCCCTACCGGCACCAGTTGCGCCGCACCCTCCACCAACCGCAGGAAGTGGCGGTTGCACGGGTAACCGGGGTCGGCCAGCAACCAGTGCTTGCCTGGGTCCACCAGCAAGGCACTGGCGAGCAACAGCGCGCCGGAGCCACCTGGGGTGATCAGGATGCGTTGCGGATCGATGTTCAGGCCGTAGCGTTGCTCGTAGAAGCCGCTGATGGCTTCACGCAGCTCAGGTATGCCGCGCGCTGCGGTGTAACGGGTTTTCCCCGCTGTCAGCGCCGCCTGGCCAGCCTGGATGATCGGTTCGGCAGTGGTGAAGTCCGGTTCGCCGATTTCCAGGTGAATGACGTCGTGCCCGGCTGCTTGCAGCTCGTTGGCGCGCGCCAGCAGGGCCATGACGTGGAAAGGTTCGATAGCGCGGCTGCGCGCACTGTAGGGCTGAGCCATTAGCCTTCCTTCAACGGGGTAAAAGAAACGATTCTACCCAAGGCCAGGAACGAGCGAGAAGCTAATGCGGTCACAAGACCAAGGTTCATGTGTCATAGAGCCCATACGCAAGGCGCAGGATTGACTAAAATCAATATTTGATCAGGTCTCCAGAGCCGCCAGACCAGGCTTTGCAACCCTTTGCAAGGCTTACGGGCCGCAGCCTCGACATGAGGGAGTAGCGCGGCCTGATTTGATCTGGTAAGTTCGCCCGCTTGCAGCCGCAGGGCCGGCAGGTGTCGGTGATGGAGCAATCCTGCGCAATGGATTACAAGAGTAGAGGCGGTCCATTTCATGCCCACCCAAGCAAAGCAACAGGCAAATCAGTCGATCAGCGGCTTCGAACCCTACGTTGAGTCCAAGGGCGAGGAGTACATGGGCAAGCCCATGCGCGCTCACTTCACCAAGATCCTGAACAAGTGGAAACAGGACTTGATGCAGGAAGTCGACCGTACGGTTGACCACATGAAAGACGAAGCGGCCAACTTCCCTGACCCGGCCGACCGTGCCAGCCAGGAAGAAGAATTCAGCCTCGAACTGCGCGCCCGCGACCGCGAGCGCAAGCTGATCAAGAAAATCGACAAGACCCTGCAACTGATCGAAGACGAAGAGTACGGTTGGTGCGAGTCGTGCGGCGTCGAAATCGGCATTCGCCGTCTCGAAGCACGTCCTACTGCCGACATGTGCGTCGACTGCAAGACCCTTGCGGAAATCAAGGAAAAGCAGGTCGGCAAGTAATCTCGACCTGAACGAAAAACGGAGCGTGCGAACGCTCCGTTTTTGTTTCTGCCTTTTGCCTTTTGTAGGAGTGAGCCTGCTCGCGATAGCGGTGGGTCGGTCAATATCGGTGTTGAATGTCACACCGCTATCGCGAGCAGGCTCACTCCTACAGGTTGACCTGCGTATAGCCTGAAAAGTAGCTTCGTCTCCATGACTGCCAAAACACCCCCCGACTACATCGGGCGCTTCGCCCCAACACCCAGTGGCCACCTGCACTTCGGCTCGCTGGTCGCCGCCCTGGCCTCCTACCTCGACGCCCGCTCGGTCGGTGGGCGCTGGCTGCTGCGCATGGAAGACCTTGACCCGCCCCGGGAAGAACCCGGCGCCCAGGCGGCGATTCTCAAGGCCCTGGAAAGCTACGGCTTTGAATGGGACGGCACGATGATTCGCCAGAGCGAACGGCACGCCGCCTACGCCCAGGTCCTCGATCAACTGTTCAACCACGGCCTGGCCTACGCCTGCACCTGCTCGCGCAAACAGCTGGAGCCCTATCACGGCATCTACCCGGGCCTGTGCCGCAACGCCGGCCACCCGAGTGAAGACGCGGCGATCCGACTGCGTGTGCCAGAGCTCGAATACCATTTTAATGACCGTGTGCAAGGCGAATACCGCCAGCACCTGGGTCGCGAGGTCGGCGATTTTGTGATACGTCGCCGCGACGGGCTCTACGCCTATCAATTGGCCGTGGTGCTCGACGATGCCTGGCAAGGCATCACCGACATCGTGCGCGGTGCCGACCTGCTCGACTCCACCCCGCGCCAGCTGTATCTGCAGGAACTGCTCGGCTTGCGCCAACCGCGCTACCTGCACCTGCCCCTGATTACCCAACCCGATGGCAACAAGCTGGGCAAATCCTACCGTTCGCCTCCGCTGCGCGCAGACCAGGCCACGCCCTTGTTGCTGCGCGCATTGCGAGCCCTGGGGCAAACGCCGCCTGCCGACCTGGACGATGCGACGCCGGCCGAAGTGCTCAAGTGGGGCAGCATCCACTGGGACGCGACGCGGATCCCGCGCACGCCGAGCCTGCCCGAAGCGTTATTACGCTGACTAAGCTTGCAGGTTGGCGCCCATCCGTTACCATCGCCGCACGTTTTCGGGCACGCACACAATAAAGAGAGGCCGGGATGTACATCTATCGCTTGGTCCTGCTGCTGGTAGTGGGGATCTATCTGTTCTCCCCCGCCATCATGGACTGGTGGATCGACGCCACTGGCGCCTGGTATCGCCCGTATCTGCTGTGGCTGATCCTGATCGTCGTGACCTTCATCCTGCAGAGCCAAAAAGATGCCGATGAGCTTTAGCCTGACCCAGATGATCCTGATCAGCGCCGCCTACCTGGCGGTGCTGTTCGGCGTTGCCTGGATCAGCGAACGTGGAATGATCCCACGGGCGATCATTCGCCACCCGCTGACCTACACCCTGTCGCTTGGGGTCTATGCCAGCGCCTGGGCGTTCTACGGCACGGTCGGCCTGGCCTATCAGTACGGCTATGGTTTCCTGTCCAGTTACCTGGGAGTGTCCGGCGCGTTCCTGCTGGCACCGGTGCTGCTGTATCCGATCCTGAAGATCACCCGCACCTATCAGTTGTCGTCCCTGGCCGACCTGTTTGCCTTTCGCTTTCGCAGTACCTGGGCTGGCGCGCTGACCACCATATTCATGCTGATCGGCGTGTTGCCGTTATTGGCCCTGCAGATCCAGGCCGTGGCCGACTCCATCGGCATCCTCACTCGCGAGCCGGTGCAGCATCGCGTGGCGTTGAGCTTCTGCGCGCTGATCACCCTGTTCACGATTTTCTTTGGCTCGCGACACATTGCCACCCGGGAGAAACACGAGGGCCTGGTGTTCGCCATTGCCTTCGAGTCAGTGATCAAGCTGATCGCCATTGGTGGCGTCGGCCTGTACGCGCTGTACGGTGTGTTCGACGGTCCGCAACAGCTTGAGTTGTGGCTACTGCAGAACCAGACCGCCCTCGCCGCCCTGCACACACCACTGCAAGAAGGTCCATGGCGCACGCTGTTGCTGGTGTTCTTCGCCTCGGCGATCGTGATGCCGCACATGTACCACATGACCTTCACCGAAAACCTCAACCCGCGCTCCCTGGTCAGTGCCAGCTGGGGCCTGCCGCTGTTCCTGCTGCTGATGAGCCTGGCCGTGCCACTGATTCTCTGGGCCGGGCTGAAACTGGGCGCCACCACCAACCCGGAATACTTCACCCTCGGGATCGGCATTGCCGCCAACAGCAAGGCCTTGGCCCTGCTGGCCTATGTCGGCGGGCTCTCCGCTGCCAGCGGCCTGATCATCGTCACCACCCTGGCGCTGTCCGGGATGGCCTTGAACCACCTGGTGCTGCCGCTGTACCAGCCGCCCGCCGAAGGCAACATCTACCGCTGGCTGAAATGGACCCGCCGCGCGCTGATCGTCGCGATCATCATGGCCGGTTATGGGTTCTACCTGCTGCTGGGCGCCGAGCAGGACCTGGCCAACCTGGGCATCGTGGCCTTTGTCGCCACCTTGCAGTTCCTGCCGGGCGTGTTGTCGGTGCTGTACTGGCCGACTGCCAACCGACGCGGCTTCATCGCCGGGTTGCTGGCAGGCATCCTGGTCTGGCTGGTGACCATGCTGCTGCCGCTGGTGGGCAATCTGCAGGGGTTCTATATCCCGCTGCTGAACATGATCTACGTGCTCGACGACACCAGTTGGCACATGGCGGCCATCGCCTCGCTGGCGGCCAACGTGCTGATGTTCACCCTGATCTCGCTATTCACCAATGCCAGCACCGAGGAAGCCAGCGCTGCCGAAGCCTGCGCCGTGGACAACGTGCGACGCCCGCAACGACGCGAGCTGCATGCCGCCTCCCCCCAGGAATTCGCCACCCAACTGGCCAAGCCCCTGGGTGCCAAGGCCGCGCAAAAGGAAGTCGAGCAAGCCCTGCGCGATCTGTACCTGCCGTTCGATGAACGTCGGCCCTATGCCCTGCGCCGCCTGCGCGACCGCATCGAGGCCAACCTCTCCGGCCTGATGGGCCCCAGCGTGGCGCAAGACATGGTCGAGACCTTCCTGCCCTACAAGGCCGGCGGCGAAAACTATGTCACCGAAGACATTCACTTCATCGAAAGCCGGCTCGAGGACTATCACTCGCGCCTCACCGGCCTTGCCGCCGAACTCGACGCCCTGCGCCGCTACCACCGCCAGACCCTGCAAGAATTGCCGATGGGCGTCTGTTCGCTGGCCAAGGACCAGGAAATCCTCATGTGGAACAAAGCCATGGAAGAGCTGACCGGCATTGCCGCGCAGCGCGTGGTGGGTTCACGCCTGAGCACCCTGGGCGAGCCGTGGAAGGAACTGCTGCAAGGTTTCATCAACCTGCCCGACGAACACTTGCACAAACAGCACCTGGCCCTCGACGGCCAGACCCGCTGGCTGAACCTGCACAAGGCGGCCATCGACGAACCGCTGGCGCCGGGTAACAGTGGCCTGGTGTTGCTGGTCGAGGACCTGACCGAAACCCAGATGCTCGAAGACAAACTGGTGCACTCCGAACGCCTGGCGAGCATCGGTCGCCTGGCGGCCGGCGTGGCCCATGAAATTGGCAACCCGATCACCGGCATCGCCTGCCTGGCGCAGAACCTGCGCGAAGAGCGGGAAGAAGATGGCGAACTGACCGAAATCAGCGGACAGATTCTCGAGCAGACCAAGCGGGTGTCACGCATCGTGCAGTCGCTGATGAGCTTTGCCCACGCCGGCAGCCACCAGCACAATGACGAGCCGGTGTGCCTGGCCGAGGTGGCGCAGGATGCCATTGGTCTGCTGGCGCTGAACCGACGCAACTTCGAAGTGCAGTTCTTCAACCTGTGCGATCCCGAGCACTGGGTCGTGGGTGACCCACAGCGGCTCGCCCAGGTCCTGATCAACCTGCTGTCCAACGCCCGCGATGCAACACCGGCCGGCAGTGCGGTGCGGGTAAAAAGCGAAGCCAGCGAACACACGGTCGACCTGATCGTGGAAGACGAAGGCAGTGGCATCCCGGCGAACATCAAGGACCGCTTGTTCGAACCTTTCTTTACCACCAAGGATCCTGGCGAAGGCACCGGTCTGGGCCTTGCACTGGTCTATTCCATCGTTGAAGAGCATTATGGACAAATCACCATCGACAGCCCGGCTGACATCCAAAGCCAACGCGGCACCCGTATCCGGGTGACCTTACCGCGTCATGTCGAAGCGACGTCCGCTGTGAACTGAGACCGTCGAGAGAATCGAATCAATGCCGCACATTTTGATCGTCGAAGACGAAACCATTATCCGCTCCGCCTTGCGCCGCCTGCTGGAACGTAACCAGTACCAGGTCAGCGAAGCCGGTTCAGTGCAGGAAGCACAAGAACGCTTCAGCATTCCCACGTTCGACCTGATTGTCAGCGACCTGCGCCTGCCCGGCGCTCCGGGGACTGAACTGATCAAGCTCGGCCAGGGCACGCCAGTGCTGATCATGACCAGCTACGCCAGCCTGCGCTCGGCGGTGGACTCGATGAAGATGGGCGCGGTGGACTACATCGCCAAGCCTTTCGACCACGACGAAATGCTCCAGGCCGTCGCACGCATCCTGCGTGACCGACAGACGGCACAGAGCACCGCCAATGAGCGACCGGCCGGCAAGGTCGCCAATGGCAGCGACAAGCCAGGGCTCGACAACAGCAACGGCGAGATCGGCATCATCGGCTCCTGCCCACCGATGCAGGACCTCTACAGCAAGATCCGCAAAGTCGCGCCAACCGATTCCAATGTGCTGATCCAGGGTGAGTCCGGGACCGGCAAGGAGCTGGTGGCCCGCGCCCTGCACAACCTGTCCAAGCGTGCCAAGGCGCCGATGATCTCGGTGAACTGCGCGGCCATTCCGGAAAGCCTGATCGAGTCCGAACTGTTCGGCCACGAGAAAGGCGCCTTTACCGGTGCCAGCGCCGGACGTGCCGGCCTGGTGGAAGCGGCGGACGGCGGGACCCTGTTCCTCGACGAGATCGGCGAACTGCCACTGGAAGCCCAGGCGCGCCTGCTGCGCGTATTGCAGGAAGGCGAGATCCGCCGTGTCGGCTCGGTGCAGTCGCAAAAAGTCGACGTGCGCCTGATCGCGGCTACTCACCGCGACCTCAAGAGCCTGGCGAAAATCGGCCAGTTCCGTGAAGACCTGTTTTACCGCCTCCACGTGATCGCCCTGAAACTGCCGGCATTGCGCGAACGCGGTGCCGACGTCAACGAAATCGCCAATGCCTTCCTTGCACGCCAGAGTGCGCGGGTCAATCGTACCGACCTGAAATTCGCCCCTGACGCCGAGCAGGCGATTCGTCATTACAGCTGGCCAGGCAACGTGCGCGAACTGGAAAACGCCGTCGAGCGTGCCGTGATCCTGTGCGAGAGCCCAGAAATCTCTGCCGAGCTGCTGGGCATCGACATCGAGCTCAGTGACCTGGAAGAAGACGAATTCATTGGCCTGGCACCGCATCAGGGCAGCACCAGCAACGCCAGCCACGAGCCGACCGAAGACCTGTCCCTGGAAGACTACTTCCAGCACTTCGTCCTCGAACACCAGGACCACATGACGGAAACCGAACTGGCCCGCAAGCTGGGGGTCAGCCGAAAATGCCTGTGGGAACGCCGCCAACGCCTGGGTATCCCGCGGCGCAAGACCGGGGTAACCAGCGAGGGCTGAACGTTACCTGTCGACTGTGCAGGTAACAGCTGAAAATGTGAAAAAACTGTTACCGCAGCTTTTTTCGTAACAAAAGCCGGGGCTTAAGGTAACGAAACCCCGGTTTTTTTTCGCCTCGAATAAAGCCCTCTGCCTGGCTAACCCCTTGTTTTACTGGGGATCGCAAAAGTTGGCACGGCTTCTGCTATATGTTTGGTACAAGAACAATAACAAGCAATGCACAAGACAATAAAAATAAGACGAATCGACTCACGCACAATAAAAACAAGACGGCGAGAGGCGTAGCTAACTGATTCTTTTGGAGAGGCGTTGTATTTGGGGCTTGCCCCACAACCAGGCCGAGAACAACAAAAACTGCCCTAAGGCAGAGCCTGAACTGGTTGGATCGATAGATCATTGCAACACAGCGATCAAAGCAATCCGTTTGCTCTTGGCTCCCGATTGGGAGGGTCATGCAGGGAAAACCTCATGACATGGGCGCGACACAAAAACAAGAAGCCCGAAACCCATAATAAAAATAGAGCACGCAACTACTTCTTGGGGAGCTTCGGCTCCCCTTGTAGTTTCTGCCGTTTAGCCGACTGACACTGCACAATTCCCGCCTTCACGACGGCTTCGCCGGCGAACGCTGCTTCGCATGGCTCGACAGCTGCTACAGAGAACCGCGCAGCTTCCTACACCATCCCTCGACTAAATGCTAGAATCCCGGCCCATCATGCGGTCATTCTTGGTTATGGCCGAACATTCCTTCAAACAGTGCATCCCATGCTGAAGAAGCTGTTCCAGTCATTCCGTTCTCCCAAGCGTCATACGCAACACATTCGCAGCACGCCTGAAGTGCTCAACAGCGGCCAACATTCGCTGCAAAAGGGCCAATTCAGCCGTTACGCAGTGAATATCGTCGAGCGCCTGCAGAACGCCGGTTACCAGGCTTACCTGGTCGGTGGCTGTGTGCGTGACATGTTGCTTGGCATCACGCCCAAAGATTTCGACGTCGCCACCAGTGCCACACCAGAACAGGTTCGCGCCGAGTTTCGAAACGCGCGCATCATTGGCCGTCGCTTCAAGTTGGTGCACATCCACTTTGGCCGCGAAATCATCGAAGTGGCGACCTTCCGCGCCAATCACCCGCAAAACGACGAAGAGGAAGACAGCAACCAGTCCTCGCGTAACGAAAGCGGGCGCATTTTGCGCGACAACGTCTACGGCACCCTGGAAGAAGACGCGCAACGTCGCGACTTCACCATCAATGCCCTGTACTACGATCCGGTCAGTGAGCGCATCCTCGACTACGCCAACGGCGTACACGATATTCGCAACCACCTGATCCGCCTGATCGGCGACCCGACCCAGCGCTACCAGGAAGACCCGGTACGCATGCTGCGAGCGGTGCGTTTTGCCGCCAAGCTGAACTTCGGTATCGAGAAGCACACGGCCGCACCGATCCGCGACCTGGCCCCCATGCTGCGGGAAATCCCGTCGGCACGCCTGTTCGAAGAAGTGTTGAAGCTGTTCCTCTCGGGGCATGCCGCTGACACCTTTGAAATGCTGGTCGACCTGCAATTGTTCGATCCATTGTTCCCGGCCAGCGCCGATGCACTGGAGCACAACCCGACCTATACCCACACCCTGATCAGTGAAGCGCTGATCAACACCGACCTGCGGATCAAGCAGAACAAGCCGGTGACCCCAGCCTTCCTGTTCGCCGCCCTGCTGTGGCCCGCGCTGCCGGCCCGGGTCCTGCGCTTGCAGGACCGTGGCATGCCGCCGATCCCGGCCATGCAGGAAGCCGCTCACGAACTGATCGCCGAGCAGTGCCAACGGATTGCCATTCCCAAACGTTTCACCATGCCGATCCGCGAGATCTGGGACATGCAGGAACGCCTGCCCCGCCGCAGCGGCAAACGCGCCGACCTGCTGCTGGACAACCCACGCTTCCGTGCCGGCTACGACTTCCTGCTGCTGCGCGAAAGCGCCGGCGAACAGACCAACGGCCTGGGCGAATGGTGGACGGACTATCAGGACGCCAACGACAGCGAACGCCGGGACATGATTCGCGACCTCAGCGGCAAGGATGAAAGTGCCGGCGCAGCCCCACGCAAACGTCGCCGCACCGGTGGTGCCAAGCGCAAACGTGCCGCTGACGGCACGAGCGCTTCAGGCGAGTAAGTCGATGGAACGCATCTACATCGGCATGGGCAGCAACCTCGCGGCCCCGCAAGAGCAACTGCGCAGCGCTGTACAGGCGTTGACGCAGCTGCCCAAGACTCAACTGACCGGGGTCTCGGCCTTCTATCAAAGCGACTCCCTGCTGCCAGGCCAGCCTCGCTACACCAACGCCGTAGCGGCGCTGGAGAGTGCCCTCGCGCCCCTGGAGCTGCTCGATGCGCTGCAAACCATCGAAAACCAGCAAGGCCGCGAACGCCTTGAGCGCTGGGGCCCGCGCACCCTCGACCTGGACATCCTGCTGTTCGGCGACCGCCTCATCGACGAGCCACGCCTCAAGGTCCCCCACTACCAGATGCAGGAACGGGCCTTTGTGCTCTACCCCCTGGCTGAGCTGGCCCCCGCCCAGTTGGAACTGGCGGACGGCCGTCGCTTGAGCGACCTGCTGGCAGCCTGCCCGTTTGTCGGCCTGGATCGCCTGGCCACCGGCGATTAATCCTACAGAGCGCACCGCACTCTGCTGAATCGCATCAGTAACGCCGGTAACACCCAGGCGGTAACACATCCAATTGACTTCCCGAGTTCTCATCACGACTATAGGCGTCCCGCTGCCGCCAACCCGGCACCAAGGGCGCAATCCAGGCTTTTCAAGCACGACAAAAGACCGTGCGCCTGAGTCCATGAAGAATCACGCGCGTTACTCGCAGTAGTTTTCCAAGCGCCTGAACGAGGATCCTTTTCATGCCAGCTATTACTCTCACCACCCTGCAGTCCCTGAAGCAGAAAGGTGAAAAGATCACCATGCTGACCTGCTACGACGCTACTTTTGCCCACGCCTGCAATGAGGCCGGTGTTGAAGTGTTACTGGTGGGCGACTCCCTTGGTATGGTGTTGCAAGGCCATGACAGCACCCTGCCCGTCACGACGGCCGAAATGGCGTACCACGTGGCCTGCGTCAAGCGCGGCAACACTGATGCACTGATCCTCGCCGACCTGCCGTTCATGGCCAATGCGACGACCGAGCAAACCATGATCAACAGCGCCCAGCTGATGCAGGCCGGCGCGCACATGGTCAAGGTCGAAGGTGCACTGTGGCTGGCCGATTCGATTCGCTTGCTGGCCGAGCGCGGGGTTCCGGTGTGCGCGCACATGGGCCTGACACCGCAGGCGGTGAACATCCTGGGCGGCTATAAGGTCCAGGGTCGCAACGAGAACCAGGCACGGCAGATGCGTGCCGACGCCATTGCCCTGGAACAGGCCGGTGTCTCGATGCTGTTGCTCGAATGTGTGCCAAGCGAACTGGCCCTGGAAATTTCCCAGGCGGTGAAGATCCCGGTGATCGGCATCGGTGCCGGCAGCGGTACCGACGGCCAGGTGTTGGTGCTGCACGACATGCTCGGCCTGTCGCTGACCGGCCGTGCGCCCAAGTTCGTGAAGAACTTCATGGCCGGCCAAGAGAGCATCCAGGCGGCCCTCAGCGCTTACGTCACGCAAGTCAAAGCCGTGACCTTCCCGGGTGCTGAACACGGATTTTCTGCATGATCACCGTCAACACCGTACTTGAACTGCGTGCCGCGGTCGCCCGCGCGCGCAGCGAAGGCAAGCGCATCGGCTTCGTCCCGACCATGGGCAACCTGCACAGCGGCCACATGGCCCTGGTCACCAAGGCCGCCCAGCAGGTGGATTTCGTAGTCGCGAGTATCTTTGTCAACCCGCTGCAGTTCGGTGCGGGCGAAGACCTGGATAAGTACCCGCGGACCCTGGCTAGCGATCAGGAACAACTGCTGCAAGCCGGTTGCCACTTGCTGTTTGCGCCGACCGTCGGGGAAATGTACCCCGACGGCATGTCCGGCCAGACCCGCGTCAGTGTCCCCAACCTGGCAGAAGGCTTGTGCGGCGCCAGCCGTCCCGGGCATTTCGAAGGCGTGGCGACGGTAGTCAGCAAGCTGTTCAACATGGTCCAGCCGGACCTCGCAGTGTTCGGCCAGAAAGACTTCCAGCAACTGGCGGTGATCCGCGCACTGGTGCATGACCTCAACATGCCGATCCAGATC
Source organism: Pseudomonas sp. NPDC087626 (assembly GCF_044743405.1). Taxonomy (NCBI): domain Bacteria; kingdom Pseudomonadati; phylum Pseudomonadota; class Gammaproteobacteria; order Pseudomonadales; family Pseudomonadaceae; genus Pseudomonas; species Pseudomonas sp. NPDC087626. The sequence continues at coordinate 161,091 of NZ_JBIUWJ010000008.1, read as the reverse complement.
ATTGGCGAGCCGACTGTACGCGCCGCCGATGGCCTGGCCCTATCGTCGCGCAATGGCTTCCTCGATGAGCGACAACGGGCCGTGGCACCCGTGGTGTATCGCACCCTCAAAGGCATTGCCGACGCCATTGAGCAAGGTCGACGCGATTATCCGGCGTTGCTCCAGGCGCAGCTCAAGCAACTTGAAGCGGCCGGATTGCGGCCTGATTACCTGGAGATTCGCCACGCACAAAACCTGCGCCCGGCGACCCCCGAAGATCGCGACCTGGTGATCCTGGTGGCTGCCTTCCTCGGCACCACCCGCCTGATCGACAACCTGCACCTGAACCTCGATACCCCCGCCTAAACCCCGCACGCCCCCCCCTGTAGGAGCGAGCTTGCTCGCGATGACGGCATGTCAGTCAATGAGATATAGAATCTGACGACCTCATCGCGAGCAAGCTGACCAGTTCAAGCTCGCTCCCACCACAAAGCCAAGACAGATACCCCCCTCAAGGTTTACTGTTGTCGGCCTGCGTTTTTTAATCATGTCTTCGTAGTTTTACCGGATAATATCTGCCGCCCGGCAGGATGTTCCGGGCTTTTCAGTGTCCTAAAGGCAGTTCAAGTAAAAGGAAACCCGCAGCGATGGCGTACTACCGCAACCCTCAAGACGTTACCGCTCTGCCAGCCTGGCAGGCGCTGAATGATCACCGCCAAGCCATGCAGGATTTCAGCATGCGTGAAGCGTTTAATGCCGACCCGCAGCGTTTCACCCAATTCACCCTGAGCAGCTGTGGGCTGTTCCTCGACTACTCGAAAAACCTGATCAACGAGCAAACCCGCAACCTGCTGGTGGGCCTGGCGAATGAAGCCGGCCTGCAGGACGCCATCAAGGCCTTGTTCAGCGGCGAAATCGTCAACGCTTCCGAAGGCCGCCCAGCGCTGCACACTGCCCTGCGTCGTCCGGTGGGCGACAAGCTGTCGGTCAACGGCGTCAACGTGATGCCGGAAGTGCACAAGGTGCTGAACCAGATCACCGACATGGTCGGGCGTATCCATGACGGCCTGTGGCGCGGCTACACTGAAAAACCGATCACCGACGTGGTAAACATCGGTATCGGCGGCTCGTTCCTCGGCCCGGAGCTGGTCTCCGAAGCCCTGCTGTCCTACGCCCAGAAAGGCGTGCGCTGCCACTACCTGGCGAACATCGACGGCAGTGAGTTCCACGAACTGGCCCAGAAGCTGCGCGCCGAGACCACGCTGTTCATCGTTTCTTCGAAATCCTTCAACACCCTCGAAACCCTGAAAAACGCCCAGGCCGCTCGCGCCTGGTACTTGGCCCAGGGTGGCTCGGAAGCCGAGCTGTATCGCCACTTCATCGCGGTCTCGAGCAACAACGCGGCCGCCGTGGCTTTCGGCATTCGCGAAGAAAACATCTTCCCGATGTGGGACTGGGTTGGCGGTCGTTACTCGCTGTGGTCGGCCATCGGCCTGCCGATTGCCCTGGCGATCGGCATGTCCAACTTCAAGGAACTGCTGTCCGGTGCCTACACCATGGACCAGCACTTCCAGAGCGCACCGTTCGAACAGAACATGCCGGTGCTGCTGGCCTTGCTGGGCGTGTGGTACGGCAACTTCTGGGGCGCACAGAGCCACGCGATCCTGCCGTACGACCACTACCTGCGCAACATCACCAAGCACCTGCAACAACTGGACATGGAATCCAACGGCAAGAGCGTGCGCCAGGACGGTACGCCCGTGTCCACCGATACCGGTCCGGTGATCTGGGGCGGCGTAGGTTGCAACGGTCAGCACGCCTACCACCAGTTGCTGCACCAGGGCACCCAACTGATCCCGGCCGATTTCATCGTGCCGATCGTCAGCTTCAACCCGGTAGCGGACCACCATCAGTGGCTGTACGCCAACTGCCTGTCGCAAAGCCAGGCGCTGATGCTCGGCAAGACCCTGGGCGAAGCGCAAGCCGAGCTGCGTGACAAGGGCATGAGCGAAGAGCAGATCGAGAAACTCGCGCCGCACAAGGTGATCCCGGGCAACCGTCCGAGCAACACCCTGGTGGTCGAGCGCATCAGCCCACGACGCCTCGGCGCACTGGTCGCGATGTACGAACACAAGGTCTTCGTGCAGAGCGTTATCTGGGGCATCAACGCGTTCGACCAATGGGGCGTGGAGCTGGGCAAGGAACTGGGCAAAGGCGTCTACAACCGCCTGGTGGGCAGCGAAGAAGCCCCCGCCGACGATGCCTCGACCCAGGGCTTGATCAACTACTTCCGCGGGCGTCACCGCGGCTGATCTGAAGCCCCGCTACTACCCCTGTGGGAGCGAGCTTGCTCCCACAGGCGTTTTAGCGCATGACTTGAACCCATTGATCACTCGGCGCATCTTTATCTCTTGTGGCCAAGACAAGAATAAGGAACCGTCATGTTCGATATCAGCACATTCCCCAAAGCCGATGCCGTCCGCCGGGCTGGGCAATTAAGTCAGGACGACTATCAACGCCTGTACCGCCAGTCCATCGATCATCCCGATAGCTTCTGGGCCGAACAGGCCAGACAATTTCTCGACTGGTCCCAGCCCTGGCAGACCGTCCAGCGCTGCGATATCAAGACTGGCCAAGCCCAATGGTTCGTCGGCGGCCAGCTCAACGTCAGCTACAACTGCATCGACCGTCACCTGGCCACACGCAGTCAACAGACCGCGATCATCTGGGAAGGCGACGACCCCGCTGACTCGCAACAGATCACCTACCAACAACTGCATGACCACGTCTGCCGCCTGGCCAACGTGCTGAAAAGCCGCGGCGTGAAAAAAGGCGACCGGGTGTGCATCTACATGCCGATGATCCCTGAAGCCGCCTACGCGATGCTCGCCTGCTCGCGCATCGGTGCCGTGCATTCGGTGGTGTTCGGCGGATTTTCCCCGGACTCGCTGCGCGACCGCATCCTCGATGCCGACTGCCGCACAGTCATCACCGCCAACGAAGGCGTGCGCGGCGGCAAGAGAGTGCCGCTCAAACACAACGTCGACCAGGCCCTGCTCAGTTGCCCCGCTGTCGGTACGGTGATCGTGGTCCAGCGCACCCAGGGCCAGGTCAATTGGCAGGAGGGCCGCGACCTCTGGTTTCACCAGGCCGTGCACGATGCCAGCGCACAGTGCCCGCCCCAGCCGATGGACGCCGAGGACCCGCTATTCATTCTCTACACCTCCGGCAGCACCGGTAAACCCAAGGGCGTGCTGCACACCACCGGGGGCTATCTGCTGCAAGCAGCGATGACCTTCAAGTACGTGCTCGACTACCGCGACGGCGAAGTATTCTGGTGCACCGCCGATGTCGGCTGGGTCACCGGCCACAGCTACATCGTCTATGGCCCGCTGGCCAACGGCGCCACCACCCTGATCTTCGAAGGCGTGCCCAACTACCCCAACAGCTCGCGTTTCTGGCACGTCATCGACAAACACCAGGTCAACATCTTCTACACCGCCCCCACCGCGTTGCGCGCCCTGATGCGTGAAGGCTCCGCGCCCTTGCAGGACAGCTCGCGCAGCAGCCTGCGCCTGCTGGGCAGCGTCGGCGAACCGATCAACCCGGAAGCCTGGGAATGGTATTTCAATGCCGTCGGCGAACAACGCTGCCCGATCGTCGACACTTGGTGGCAGACCGAAACCGGCGGCATCATGCTCAGCCCGCTGGTCAGCGCACAACGGATCAAACCCGGTTGCGCCACACAACCAATGTTCGGTGTACAGCCGGTGCTGCTCGATGAGCAAGGCCAGGAAATCAGCGGCCCCGGCAGTGGCGTACTGGCGCTCAACTCCAGCTGGCCGGCGCAGATCCGCAGCGTCTACGGCGACCCGCAGCGAATGCTCGATACCTACTTCAAGCCCTACCCCGGCTACTACTTCACCGGTGACGGCGCTCGCCGGGATGAGGACGGCGATTACTGGATCACCGGGCGCATCGACGATGTGATCAACGTTTCCGGGCACCGGATCGGCACCGCCGAAGTCGAAAGCGCCCTGGTGCTGCACGACAGCATTGCCGAGGCGGCGGTGGTCGGTTACCCCCACGACGTCAAAGGCCAGGGCATCTACGCCTTCGTTACCCCGATGAACGGCATCGAGCCCGACGCAGCCCTGAAACAACAATTGCTGGCCCATGTCAGCAAGGAAATCGGCAGCTTCGCCAAGCCGGACCTGATCCAGTGGGCGCCGGCCTTGCCGAAAACCCGCTCAGGCAAGATCATGCGACGCATCTTGCGCAAGATCGCCTGCAATGAACTCGACAGCCTCGGCGACACCTCGACCCTGGCTGACCCGAGTGTGGTCGCGGGGCTGATCGACAAGCGCCTGAATCAATGAGTCCGCTGCGGCCGGTGGGCCGCAGCCTTTTTCTGCTGTTGCCAACGAGTTGTCATGGAATTCATCCGTACCCGCATTGAAACCCAGATCATGAGCCTGAGCGGACTGTCCCTGGGCAAGCTCGACCTGGAGAACCCCAAGGGCGATCCCGGCCTGTTCGGCCCCGACTCGGTGAGCTGGCAGGTCCACGGGGACTTCAGCAGCATGCTCATCGGCGGCATCAGTGCCTTGATGCTGCAAGCCTTGCACCCGCTGGCGCTGGCCGGGGTCTGGGACCATTCGAACTTTCGCCAGGACATGCTCGGGCGCCTGCGCCGCACCGGGCAGTTCATCTCCGGCACCACCTTCGGCTCACGGCAGGACGCCGAGTGGCTGATCGAAAAAGTCCGCACCATCCATCTGCAAGTGGTCGGCACCGCCCCCGATGGCCGAGCCTACGCCGCCAGCGACCCGGACCTGTTGACCTGGGTGCACGTGGCCGAAGTCAGCAACTTTCTCGCCGCTCACCTGCGCTACCGCAATCCGCATCTCTCAGGCGCCGACCAGGACCGCTACTACGCCGAGATCGCGCTGGTCGCTGAGCGCCTGGGCGCCCGTGAGGTGCCGCGTTCGCGCCAGCAAGTCGCCGACTACCTGCAACGGATCCGTCCACAACTGCTGTGCGACGAACGCAGTCGGGAAGTATTGCGCCTGCTGTTGAACGCCCCCGCCCCCAGTCGTCTCGCCAAACCTTTCGGCGGGCTGATGATGCAGGCCGGGATCGACCTGCTGCCGGACTGGGCCAGCGCCATGCTCGACGTCAGCCAGAGCGCACTGCAACGCCAACTGATCCGCGCCAGCATCAACCGCAGTGCGCCGATGCTGCGCTGGGCGGTGCGTAATGGCTCGGTGCAGCGCGCCAAGCGACGTATGGGGCTGTTGTAGGTCCGGGAGCAAACGTGCTCGCACCTCCAGAGAAGCCCCATAGCTGTTAAACTCTCGCGCCCAATTCCCCCTGCAAGGCGCTACGCATGTCTTCCTTGAATCAGGCGCTGCGCGCCGCCCTCGATCATCGCCAAGACTTGCTCGCCGAGCTTCACCAGCAAGGTACCGACTGCTACCGCCTGTTCCATGGCAGCCAGGAAGGTGCCGGCGGCCTGACCGTCGACCGTTACGGTCCGCAGTTGCTGGTGCAAAGCTTTCACCAGGCGCTGGAGCGCGACGACCTGCTGGCGTTGCACGCCACGGTCAATCAACAGCTGGGCCTCGACACCCTGCTGGTCTACAACGACCGCTCCCGGGGCAATTCGCGCATCGACCGGGAAGACACTGTGTACCGCGCCGACGAAGCCGCACTGGCAGACATGGTCGGCCACGAGTGGGGCTTGAACTATCGGGTGCGCGGGCGCCACGCCGGGCAGGATCCGCTGCTGTTTCTCGACCTGCGCAATGCCCGTGGCTGGGTCAAGCAACACAGCCAGGGCAAGAGTGTGCTGAACCTGTTCGCCTACACCTGTGGGGTCGGCCTGAGTGCCGCCGCCGGTGGCGCGCGCGAAGTGTGCAACCTGGATTTCGCCGAGGGCAACCTGGCGGTAGGCCGGGAAAACGGCCAGCTCAATCCGCAGTTGCCGAGCATGCAGTTCGTCCAGTCCGACTATTTCCCGGCAATCCGTCAATTGGCCGGCCTGCCGATCAGCCAGCGCCGCGGGCAAAAGCTGCCCAGCTATCCACGCCTGGAACAGCGCCAGTACGACCTGGTGTTGCTCGACCCACCGGCCTGGGCGAAAAGCGCGTTCGGCACCGTCGACCTGCTGCGCGACTACCAGAGCCTGCTGAAACCGGCGCTGCTCAGCACCGCGGACAATGGCGTACTGATCTGCTGCAACAACCTGGCGAAAGTCAGCATGGACGACTGGCGTGAGCAAGTCCTACGGTGCGCGGAGAAGGCCGGGCGCCCGGTGCGCGAATGCACAGTGTTGCCGCCAGCCGCCGATTTCCCGTCGATGGATCAGCAACCACCACTCAAGACCCTGATCCTGCAGCTCTGAGTCGCGGCGCCGGAATCTGAATAATCCTGATCGAGGTCATTGCTTCGGAACCAGAATCGCATGCCATACTCCAAGGCACTCCGATTCAGACAGATGAAGCCACACATGCCCAAAGGATTGATTCGCGCCATCGGCGCCTTGTTGACTGCTCTGGCCCTCTACAGCTTGCTGGGCTTTCTGATTCTGCCGGGTATCGCCTTGCGGATCGCCAATCAACAATTGGCCAATTACGCAGCGGTGCCAGCCAGCATCCAACGCATCGAGTTCAACCCCTTCAGCCTGGAGCTGACCTTGTGGGGCCTGAACATCGGCGAGCCTGGCAAGGAGCACGTCGGCTTCGAGCGTTTGTACGCCGACCTGCAGATCGACAGCCTTTGGACCCGCGCCTTGCACCTGGCCGATGTGCAACTGGACAAGCCAAAAACCTCGGTGCTGTTCAGCAAGGACGGCACCCTGAACCTCACCCAGCTGTTCAAGTTGCCGGCCAGTGAACCGACGCCGGCCGACCCCGAGGCCAAGCCCTTCCCGCTGCGCATCGACCGTATCGACCTGGCCCGTGGCTACATCCACTTCCAGGACTTGCGGCCGAGCGAACCCATCGAATTCCTCTACGACAAACTGGATTTCGAGCTCAAGAACCTGAGCACCTTGCCGGAAGACAATGCCGACATGAACCTGGTGGCGATTGGTCCGGCCGGTGGCCAGATCGACTGGAGCGGCAAGATCAGCCTGGTGCCCATCACGTCCGAAGGCAGCTTGAAAATCACCGATGGCAAGATGAAAGCCTTTTGGCCCTATGTGCGCGACGCGCTGCCACTGGTACTTGAAGAAGGCACGGTCAGCCTCAGCACCGACTACAAGCTCAACCTGTCCAAGGAAACCGAACTGCTGCTGAGCAACACCTCGGCCAGCATCGCCCCCTTTGCCATCAAGGCCCCGGATGGCCGGCCGCTCGCCCGTCTCGAACGCCTGGACATCAGCGAAACCAGCATCGACCTGGCCAAGCAACAAGTGATTGTCGGCAAGATCCGCAGCCAGAAACTGGAGACTTGGGCCGCCCGCGAAGCCGATGGCCAACTCGACTGGCAGAAGCTGTTCGCCAGCCAGCCAGCCAAGCCGGCGGTCAAGGCCGAAGCGGTGGATGCACCGGCGGCGGCCGACTCACCTAAACCCGAGCCCGCTGCGCCGAGCAAACCCTGGCAGGTGCTGCTCAAGGATGTCGAGCTGCGCAATTACCAGGTGCACCTGGCCGATCGCCAAGTCAAACCGGCGGTGGCGCTGGAGGTCGGCCCGCTGAACCTGGACCTGAGAAATTTCGACAGTCTCAATGGCTCGCCCTTTACCCTCAAGCTCGATACCGGCGTGGGCAAGCAAGGCAAGCTGATGGCCGACGGCGAAGTCAACCTGGCCCCGGTCAGCGCCCGGCTCAATGTACAGACCCGGGACATCGACCTGCGGGTCGCCCAGTCCTACATCAGCCCGTTCATTCTTCTGGAACTGCGCTCCGGGATGCTCGGCAGCGACCTGGCCGTCAATCTCAAGAGCACCGAGCCCCTGGCCTTCAACGTCACCGGCAAGGCCCAGGTCGACCAGTTGCACACCCTCGACACCCTCAAATCCCGTGATTTCCTCAAGTGGCAGAAGGTCATGGTCGAAGGGCTGAACTATCAGCACGGCGACAGCCTGTCGATCAATCGAATCAACCTGCAGCAGCCCTACGTGCGGTTCATGATCAACGATGACCGGACCACCAACGTCGACGACCTGCTGATCCCGCAGCCAGCCGACAGCACGGCGAAAACCACGGCAGGCAAACCTGCCACCAGCCAGGACAAGCCGCTGGGCATTCACATCGGTGGCATTGCGATCAACGACGGCTCGGCGAACTTTGCCGACTTCAGCCTGACGCCGAACTTCGCCACCGCGATCCAACAACTCAATGGCCAGATCGGCACCATCGACAGTCGCCAGGCCAAGCCGGCCTCGGTGGACGTCAAAGGCAAGGTCGACCGTTACGCCCCGGTGACCATCAAGGGCAGCGTCAATCCGTTCGACCCAATGGCGGCACTGGATATCGCCACCAGCTTCAAACGAGTCGAGCTGACGACCCTGACCCCTTACTCCGGCAAATTCGCCGGCTACCGGATCCGTAAGGGTCGCCTCAATCTCGACCTGCATTACCGGATCACCAAGGGCCAGCTCAAGGCGGATAACAAAGTGGTGGTCGAGCAGCTGGAGCTGGGCGAGAAAGTCGACAGCCCGGATGCGGTCAGCCTGCCGCTGAAACTGGCCGTGGCCTTGCTCAAGGACGTCGACGGCAAGATTTCCATCGAACTGCCGGTCACTGGCGACCTCAACAACCCCCAGTTCAGTGTGATGCCGATTGTCTGGCAAACCCTGCGCAACCTGATCGTAAAAGCGGCAGCTGCGCCATTCAAACTGATCGGCGGGTTGGTCGCCGGCGGCGGTTCCGAAGACCTGGGTACCGTGTCCTTCGCACCGGGCTCCAGCGAACTGAGCAAGGACGCCGAGGGCGCATTGGTCAAACTGGCCAGCGCCCTCAAGGAGCGCCCGGCCCTGCGCCTGGAAATCGAAGGCACCGCCGCGCAAAGCAGTGACGGCCCGTTGATTGCCGAGCAGCGCCTGGAGCGCGAGTACCAGTACAACTATTACAAGATTCTCCAGCGTCGCGGCGACAAGGTACCGGCCCAGGCTTCATTGCTGGAAGTCCCGGAAGGGGAAAAAACCCCGTTGCTCGAAGGGATCTACCGCACTCGCCTAAAAACCCAACCACCGGCTGAATGGAAGGACCTGGGCAAGGAAGAGCGCGCCGCAAAAATGCGTGAAGGGGTCATCACGTTCTGGGCGGGCAGCGATGTGCTGTTGCGTCAACTGGGCCAGGACCGCGCCAGCAGCATCAAGGACTACCTGGTGGACAAGGGCCAACTGGCCGATGACCGGGTGTACTTCATCGATGCCAACCTGGGTCAGGCCGAAAGTGATGGCCGGGTCATCACGCCGCTGCACCTGGACGCTGAATAACCAAGGCTCGCGCAACTTTATCGCAGCCCAATAAAACAGGCCCCGACACGAATGTCGGGGCCTGTGGAGACCACATCCCTGTGGTCGGTCGCATGAACACTAGAGTCGCGACAGGTGCATGACTCGGCTCACCTGCCGCTTCTTCTCCCAGTCCAGGCGAGAAGCCTGCGCCTTACTCGGCTTTCAGACCGTCAGCCGATACGGCAGTGACGCCCTTGATGTTTTTCGCGATTTTCACCGCAGTGGCTTTCTGCGACTCGGTCACCGCAGTGGTGGAAGACAGCGATACCACACCTTTGTTGGTTTCGACTTTGATATCGGTACCCGGAATGCCTTTCTCGGTGACCAGGTCAGCCTTCACTTTGGTGGTGATCCAGGTGTCGGAAGTCGCTTCCTTCGCCTCGGTCACTTCACCGGCAGCCAGCACCATTGGCGACTGGGTGTTTTGGGTGGTCTGCGCAAAAGCTGCGTTGGCCAGAGTCAGGGTCAGAGCGGTAGCAGTTGCGGTAGCGATAGCGAACTTCTTCATACGGGTAACTCCTGTTTTTCCAGAAAGTCTGCTGTTTGCCTTCTCAGCAGGGTTACCGGTAATAGTGCGAACGCTGTGCCAACTTTGACCTTCGGAATAACTCCTTAATTATCAATAACTTAAAAAATAATCAAAAACCCGGAATCATGCAATTTGCATGACCCGGACATTCTCGACATGCAAGTTGCCGGAATCAGCCCTCGCTGGTGGTACAGCCTTTGGGGGAGTAGTCCGCAGCTACCGTGGTCGCGCAACTCCAGCCGCCCGCCTCGGTGCGTGAAAGGGTGAGGGTGCGGTTGAGCACCGGGCCTGGCGCATTGACCAGGGTGCAGCCGAGGCTGCCTAGCCCGGAAGCACCACTGCCCGCCGCCGAGACGGTGCAATGGCTGGTGATCTCACTGGCGCCGAGTCGTTCCAGGGTCGGATCAGCCCCCTGGTTGATGACGTCTTCGAATGGCACCTTGAGCGCCGAGATCTCGGCCAGTCCGGCCGTGACCTTGGCCCGCGCCTGATATTTGGAATACAGCGGCAACGCCACCGTGACCAGAATGCCAATGATCGCCACCACGACCAGCAGTTCGATCAGGCTGAATCCCCTTTGTCCCTTCATCGCTACAACTCCCTTTCTGCATGAGGCGAAGGCTCATGCTCGGCAGCAGATAACGCACAGCCCATGCCAAGTCCGCCAGCCCTTGCAAACCGGGCAGCAAAACCTGGTTTCGCGCATCCAAGGCTTTGCAAAACCGCACTAACTGACACTATTTGTCACTGCAGCGCGCGCCCACAGCGTCCGGCCTTGGCTAGGCTTTGCAGCGCAGGCCAGATTTGCCGCGGCGTCCGCCGGCAAACACCCGACAGGTCATCAAGGATTGAGTCATGGCGGTCAAAGCAGCAAAGGTCAGCCTGTACGCCTGGCAAGGCACCGATAGAACAGGCCGCAAAATGTCCGGCGAATCGAGCGCGCAGACTCCGGCCCTGATCAAGGCCCAGTTGCGCCAGCGCGGCATCATCCCGGGCAAGGTACGCAAAAAATTCGCCCCCCTGTTCAGCGCTGGCCAACGGGTTACTGCCCAGGATATCGCGCTCTTCACTAGGCAAATGGCGACCATGCTCAAGGCCGGTGTGCCGCTGCTGCAGGCCTTCGACATCATCGCCGAAGGCTTCGACAACCCACGCATGCGGGGCCTGCTGGAGGACTTGAGACAGGACGTGATGGCCGGCAGCAGCCTGACCACCGCCCTGCGCAAAAAGCCGCAACACTTCGACGAGCTCTACTGCAACCTGATTGACGCCGGCGAGCAGGCCGGCGCCCTCGACACCTTGCTGGAGCGGGTGGCGAGTTACCGGGAAAAAACTCAACGGCTCAAGGCGCGGGTGCGTAAAGCCATGACCTACCCGCTGGCGGTGCTCCTGGTCGCGGTGATCGTCAGCGCTATCCTGTTGCTCAAGGTGGTGCCGCAGTTCGAAGTGATGTTCCAGGGTTTTGGTGCCGAGCTTCCGGCACTGACCCGCAGCGTGATCGGGCTTGCCGAATTCCTCCGGCACAGCGGCTGGCTGCTGCTAGGTGGGCTGCTCGCTGCCGCGTTGGGGGTGCACCAGACCCAACGCCGCTCCCCGAGGTTTCGCGACTGGCTACAGACGCGCTGGCTGGATCTGCCGGTGGTCGGCCCCCTGCTGCGCAAGTCGGCGGTCGCCCGCTATGCGCGCACGTTATCGACCACCTTCGCCGCCGGGGTGCCGCTGCTGGAGGCCTTGAATTCGGTGGCCGGAGCCACGGGCAATCGGGTTTTCAAACAGGCAGTGCTGGTGATCCGCCAGGACGTGTGTAGCGGCATGCAGTTGCATGTGGCGATGCGCAACAGCGGGGTATTTCCCAACCTGGCGATCCAGATGACCGCGATTGGCGAAGAATCCGGGGCGCTGGACGACATGCTCGGCAACGTCGCGAGCTACTATGAAGACGACGTCGAGACCCTGGTCGATCACCTGACCAGCCTGCTGGAACCCCTTATCATGGCTGTACTTGGGGTAATCGTCGGCGGGCTGGTGATTGCTATGTACCTGCCCATTTTCCAACTTGGTACGGCGATCTGAACATGCCCTTGAATGAATTTCTCGCCAGCTCCCCGACGGCCTTCATGATCCTGGCCCTCGGGCTGGGGCTGGTGGTCGGCAGCTTTCTCAACGTCCTGGTCTGGCGCCTGCCAAGCATGCTCGCTCGAGATTGGCGCCAGCAGGCCCGGGAGATCCTCGAGTTGCCTGGCGAGGCCCCAGGCCCCACCTACAACCTGATGCTGCCCCACTCCCATTGCCCCCACTGCAGCCATCCACTGCGCGCCTGGGAGAATATTCCACTGCTCAGCTACCTGATGCTGCGCGGGCGCTGCGCTAGCTGCAAAACTCCGATCAGTGCCCGTTACCCGCTGATCGAACTCAGTTGCGCGCTGCTCTCGGGCTTTATCGCCTGGCACCTGGGGTTTGGCTGGCAGGCCGCGGGGCTACTGGTGTTGAGCTGGGGCCTGTTGGCCCTGTGCCTGATCGACGCCGACCATCAGTTACTGCCCGACGTACTGGTCATGCCGTTGCTGTGGCTGGGGGTGATCGTCAACGCGTTCGAACTGTTCGTGCCACTCCAGGACGCCGTGTGGGGCGCCGTAGCCGGCTACCTGAGCTTGTGGACGGTGTATTGGCTGTTCAAGTTGATCACCGGCAAGGAAGGCATCGGCCATGGCGACTTCAAGCTCCTGGCACTACTGGGGGCCTGGGGTGGCTGGCAGATCTTGCCGCTGACGATCCTGCTGGCCTCGCTGGTGGGGGCGGTCAGCGGACTGCTCTGGCTGCGCTGGAAACGGGCGAAAACCTCGACGCCGATCCCCTTCGGTCCCTATCTGGCAATTGCCGGCTGGATTGCCATGCTCTGGGGTGGTCAAATAACCGACTTCTATTGGCAGTTTGTCGGTTTGCAATGAATACCCCTGTGGAACAACCCTGGATTCTCGGCCTCACCGGTGGCATCGGTAGTGGCAAAAGCGCGGCGGCCCAGCATTTCATCGACCTCGGTATCCATGCGGTGGATGCCGATCATGCTGCGCGCTGGGTGGTCGAGCCCGGCCGCCCGGCACTGGCGCAGATTGCCCAGCACTTCGGTGACGACGTGTTGCAGGCAGACGGCCAACTGGATCGGGCAGCACTGCGCAAGCTGATCTTCGAAATCCCCGAGGAGCGCCGTTGGCTGGAAAAGCTCCTGCATCCATTGATCGCCGAGGAAATTGCCGCGCACCTGGCGCGCGCAAAATCGCCGTATGCGATCCTGGTATCACCCTTGCTGATCGAGTCCGGGCAGTACTCCATGACCCAACGGGTGCTGGTGATCGATGCCCCCGAACAACTGCAGATCGAACGCACCCTGCAGCGCGACCAGACCAGCGAACAGCAGGTCCAGGCGATTCTCAAGGCGCAGTCCAGCCGTCAGGAGCGCATCCGCCATGCCGACGATGTGCTGGTCAATGACCGCGACCTCGCCTGGCTGCACAGCGAAGTCGAACGCCTGCATAACTTTTACCTAACTTTGCGTGGAGGCCAGTCATGAGCCAACCCCCTGTCGTCACCTGCCCAACCTGCGGCGCCCCCGTGGAATGGAGCGCCAGCAGCACCTTCCGGCCGTTTTGCTCGGACCGCTGCAAACTCATCGACCTCGGCGCCTGGGCCTCGGAAGAACACAAGATCCCGGTCAGCCCGGACGCGGAAGACGATCTGTTCAGCGAAGACTTCGAACCGCGCCACTAAGGCCGCATGAAGCTGTAGTCGGCACTGTCATCGAGGTTCTCGGCCAGGAACTGCAGTTCATCGGCCAGGTCCTCGACACTGCGCACTCCCTTGCTCTCCTCGACCACCGCGCTGAGCAAGGCGCGCAGGCTCAACCCCGGCTCAAAACCGGCCGCCTCCGCCGACGCCAGACTGTCGCGCAACTCTTGCCTCGCCCACTGGTAAACGCTCATGCGGCTGCTCCTGAGGATTTCTCGGAGCATAGGTGCGTCTGTCCAGCGACCTGTTGATAAGGATCAAGACTTGTCATCGTCCTTCCACGGCGCCGACAGGTAACGGGTGCGGTTGAAGGTCTCCAGCCACTCGGGGCAGAACACCACCAGGGCGCTGATCACCATGCCGTTGATAAAGGCTTCGGGAAAGATGATCAGCCACAGGTAGCCGACAAAATCCTCGAGCCATTCCGGCAGCGCAAAACGCTCGTCGAACCACAGCACGCCCAACGCCAGCAACAGGCAGAGCAGCGCCGACAAGGCGGCGGCAAAAAACCCCGAGCAAAAGATATACACAAACGGATTACGCGGTTGCGCGCGCTCCACCAGCAATGCGCAGCCTTCGGTGACCAGCACCGGCAGCAGGATCAGCAAGGCACCGTTGACCCCCATCGCCGCCAGGTCCTGGCGCCCCAGCAACACCAGGCCGACCTGGGCGACCAGCCCGCCGACGATCGCCAGCGGCCAGTCGAGCAGCAGGGTCACGGCGGTCATGCCGATGAAGTGATAGGACACACCGGTGTCGAAGTCGCGCCGCACCAGCCAGAGCAGGAACAATGCGAACACCGTGCCGAACAGCAGGTGCTGGCGTCGACTGTCGCTGAACAGTTCGACCCAGGGCGCGCGCGCGATGGCCCAGAGCAACACCGGCACGTAGAGCAACCACCCTACCGTGAGGGTGAACGGTGACAGCAGTTCGGCACCGATCATGCCGCGGCCTCCATCCACCCTATTGCGCAGACCTTCACGTCAGACTCCTTGGCGAAACCGAACAGGCCATCAGTCTACACCGCCCTGCTGCTCCCTGGCGCACAGCCAAGGGCCCTGCCAGTGCGGCGACTGTTACGTTTCCTGCAACACTGCATCCGGTTTTACCCCCTTTTTCAGCGGCCGGCGAAGACTAAACTTCAGGTATCGAGATCCACACGGAGTACCGCAAGATGAAAAGCCTGATCAGCCTGTTGCTGGCCCTGGTTGCCACCTCGGCCTTGGCCGCCGGTAACGAACCGCCTGCCACTCCCTACGACCCCGCGCAGCCGCTGGACATTGCCAAGGTGGTTTCAGTCTCCGACACTGCCAGCGGTTGCGGCGTGGTGCCGGCGAGCATGGTCTATGTCGACCACCAGGGCCAGACCCACCGGGTGTCTTACCAGGTCATGGGCGACTGCAGCGGCTCATAACAGGGTCCAGGTGTAACTGAGGATCAGGCGGTTTTCGTCGATGTCACTGCGGTAGTTGGACCGCGCCATCGCATTGCGCACTCGAATCCCCAGGCCCTTGAGGCTGCCGCTCTGCAGCACGTAACCCAGATCCAGGTCGCGCTCGCGATCCTTGCCTTCATAGCCTTTGCCGGTGTCGACATTATTGCCGGTGATGTAACGCACGGTACTGGTCAGCCCGGGCACACCGAGCGCCGCAAAGTCATAGTCGTAACGTACCTGCCAGGACCGTTCGTCGGTGTAGGCAAACTCGTAGGTGGGCACCTCGTTGCCCAGTGGCGAGATATTGGCAAAGACGCGTGGGAAGGCACTGTCACCAAACATGCCCTGGTAACCGAGGTAGAAGGTGTGGCCACCACGTTTGGCCGACAGCAGGGAGAAGAACGCCTGGTTGTCGATATTGCCCAGCAGCTGTTTGCCGTCTTGCTTCGAATCGTAGTAGCCCAGGTTCGCGCCCAAGGTCCAGTCCCCTAGCGGCTCACTGTGTTTGAGCCCGAGAAAGCGTTGGTTGTAGATATCTTCCAGTTGCCCGTACCAGGCACTGAGCGAGCTGCGCTTGTCATTGAACGCGTAGTCGGCCCCGGCAAAGTTGAAGCCGTCGCTGCTGACCTGGCGCTGTGGCACATGCCCCAGCATGGCCTGCATCTTTTCATCGCCGGACTCGTTGCGCAGGCTGGTGGAGTTCAGGTGACCGCCCTGTACGGTCAGGCCATTGAGTTCGCTGGAGCTGATGCTCGCCCCCTGGTAACTGGGTGGCAGCAAGCGGATGTCGCTGAAGGCCAGCACCGGCAGGTTGGGTTGCAGCTCGCCGACCTTGAATTCGGTTTTCGAGTAACGCACTTTCAGCGCCGCGCCCAGGCGACTGTAGTCATTGGCCGCGCGGCCATCGTCCTGCACCGGTAGCAGGCCAGTGTTAACCCGGTCCGGGCTGCTGTCGAGCTTGAGGCCCAGTAGGCCGATGACATCCACGCCCACCCCGAGGGTACCCGGGGTGTAGCCGGACTTGAGGTTGAAAATGAAGCCCTGGGCCCACTCCTCGGCCTTGGACTGCTGATTGGCGCCGACGATGTCCGAGAAGTCGCGGCTGAAATAATAATTGCGCGCCTGCAAGGTCGCAGTGGTGTCTTTTACCAAGCTATTGTCGGCGGCCAGCGCACGGTCGGAAAAGCCCGAGACGAGCGTCAGGGACAACAGCGAAGCGGTTGTGGCGAGAGTCTGTTTCATCGTTTTGCTCTTATTGTTATTGATCGACAGGGTGCAGTGATCCGCCCGCAGCACTGGCGCTGCGGGGGAAGGTCAAGCGGGTAGGAATCAGTCCAGTGCGGTCAGCGCACAGACTCCGGGGCGGGCGTTGCCTTGGCCCCTGGAGCGGCGCGGCGCGCGTTCAACAGCAGGTGGGTGAGCATGCCGAAGATCAGTCCCCAGAACGCGGCGGACAAACCGAACAGCGACATCCCCGAGGCCGTCGCCAGAAAGGTCACCAGCGCCGCTTCGCGATCGTTGGGCACCGCCATCGCACCCGCCAATGCCCCGGCAATCGCCCCGAACAGCGCCAGCCCCGCGAGGGCTGCGATCAGCTCTTTGGGAAAGGCCGAAAACAGCGAGACCAGGGTCGCGCCGAAGATCCCCAGCACCAGGTAACACAAGCCGCCGACGACCCCGGCGACATACCGCTTGCCTGGGTCCTCATGAGATTCACGGCCGGTGCAGATCGCCGCAGTGATCGCCGCCAGGTTCAAACCGTGGCAGCCAAAGGGTGCGAGCAACGCCGTACCCAACGCGCTGCTGGCGATGATCGGGCTGGAGGGAGTCGAGTAACCGCTGGCTCGCAGCACTGCCATGCCGGGGACAAACTGCCCCGTCAGTGCCACCATCACCAGCGGCAACGCGATGTTCAAGGTCGCGCTCAAGCTGAATTGCGGGGTTATCCAGACCGGCGTAGCCAGGCCGATCACCAGTGCGTCGACCCGCAGGTCCCCGGCGAGCAAGGCCATGGAGCAACCCACCAGCAGCACCATCAACACCGCGTAACGCGGCATCAGGCGCTTGCACATCAGGTAGGTGGCAAACATCGCCAGCACCAGCCACGGCTTGCCCTGCAACGACACGAACAGACCGGTGCCGAAGCTGAACAGAATCCCCGCCAGCATGGCTGCGGCAATGGCGGCCGGCAGCTTGCTGATGATCCGGTCGAACGCGCCCGAGACCCCGATCAAAAAGATGATCAGGCTGCTGACCAGATACGCCCCCACCGCTTCCGGCATGCTGATCCCCGGTAACAGCGCCACCAGCAGCGCCGATCCCGGCGCCGACCAGGCGATGATCACCGGCACGCGGTAGCGCAGACTCAAGCCGATGCCCAACAGTGCACTGCCAATGGAAATCGCCCAGACCCAGGACGACAGCACCTCGCGCGACAGATGGGCGGCGTCGGCCGCCTGGAAAATGATCACCAGGGGGCCGGCATAGGAAATCACCGTGGCAATAAAACCGGCGACTGCCGCCGACAGCGAAAAGTCCCGCAATAGCCCTTTCATGCTTCAGGCACCCGATGGCGACAGCGCGCTGGTAGCGCTCGATGCGCTGCGCTGGTTACTGATGGCAAACACGGTCATGGCAATGGCAGCTACCGCACCCGGCAGGGCAAACGCCATGAAGTTGAGTTGCAACGGCAAGTTGATCCCCAGCAGGGCACCACCGAGCAATGGACCGACAATAGCACCGTTGCGACCGATACCGGAGGCCCAGCCCAAGCCGGTGGAGCGGATCGTCATGGAGTAGAACTGTGCGGCGCAGGCGTACAGCAGGATCTGCGAACCGATGGTGGTGGCACCGGCAATGGCGATCAGCAAGTACAGCAAAGGCATCGGGCTGTTGAAACCGAGCAAGGTGATCGACACCGCCGCCATGGCGAAGAACACCGCCAACACCCGCGGCAGGTTCAGCTTGTCGCCCAGCACGCCGCCACCGACGGCGCCGAAGATTGCGCCGAAGTTCAGCACCAGCAGGAACGACAGGCTCGAGCCCAGACTATAGCCAGCGTTGGCCATCAGCTTCGGCAGCCAGGAACTCAAGGCATAAACCATCAACAGGCAGCAGAAAAATGCCAGCCACAGCATCAGCGTGCGCAGCGCCCGACCTTCGCGAAACAACTGCAGCACCGGGGTTCCCGTGCCCTTCACTTCGCTCATCTGCAGTTGATCGCTGCTGTGCCCAACATACGTCGGCTCCACTCGCTCGAGGACCTTGCGTGCCTCTTCATTGCGCCCCTGGCGCAGCATGAAACCCACCGACTCGGGCAAGAAGTACATGATCAGCGGCAGCATCAACAACGGCAGCACCGCGACGTAGAACACCGACTGCCAGCCAAAACTCGGGATCAACACAATCCCCAGCCCGGCCGACAGCATGCCGCCGACCGAGTAGCCGCTGAACATGATCGCCACCAGGGTGCTGCGGATTTTTTTCGGCGCGTATTCGTTCATCAGCGCCACCACGTTGGGCATGACCCCGCCGATGCCCAGCCCAGCGATGAACCGGCAGATCCCGAACTCCGTCGGGTTGCGGGCAAACCCGTTGAGCACGGTGAAACCGCTGAACAGGATCACACACAGGGTAATGGCTTTCTTGCGGCCGATCCGGTCCGACAGCGGGCCGAAAAACAGCGCGCCGAACATCATCCCGAACAGCGCGTAACTGCCCAGGGCACCGGCCTGCAAAGGACTCAGCCCCCACTCTTTCATCAGCATCGGCAGGACCACGCCGTAGATCACCAGATCGTAGCCATCGAAGATGATGATCAGGGCACACCAGAACAGCACCATCCAGTGGAAGCGGTTGAAACGAGCGTTGTCGATCAGCTCATGTACGTCGATCTTGCGCATGGCATCTGTCTCTTGTTGTTGTTTTTTTAAGAGCATCGGTCACGGGGTAAGCGTGCGTATCACCGAGGGTAGAGAGGCCAGTGGCGCGGCAATATCCGCTTTGCGCAGATCGCTATCCGTTTTGTGCAGCGAGTGGATTGCAGAGCATCCCAGGGATCAAGGCCGGGAGCAGTGACAGCCCGCTGGTCGAAAAAGCCACACTGGCGAAATTAACCGTCTACACCTTGTACCTGACTGATGAATCAGTTTTCAGCGCGTTAGGGCAACGGCTGCAGTGAAGCGTGAACATGGGTGAAGCCAGGCCTTAAACCATCAGGACGATGCCATCACTCCTTCAGTAGGGACACTGTCATGCACCTTCATCCAAGGCTTAGCACGCTCCTGTCGTGCACCTCCCTCTTGCTGCTCGCCAGTCCCGTCGTCGAGGCGGCTTGTAGCCTGCTCCCCGGCCCCGGTGATACCAGCCATACGTGCGCCAGTGGCACCAGCGGTCCACTCACCGACACCCTGGGCAACAACTCCCTGACCTTCCCGGCCAACGGCTCCGGCGCGATCAATGGCGACGTCACGTTCGGCGCCGGAGCGGACCGGGTGTTGATGGATTCCGGCACCATTGCCGGTTCGCTGGACCAGAGCGATGGCAGCGACTCCCTGCAGATCAACGCCGGACAGATCACTGGCGCGGTCTACCAGGGCAACGGCATCGATGAGTTCAAAATGACCGGCGGGCAGATCCAGTCGCTGGCCCAGGGCGACGGTCGAGATCGTTTTCTGATGACCGCGGGCACCATCGTCGGGGCCTTCGAGGATGGCGATGTGGCGACGATGACCGGGGGCACCATCGGCCGCGTCGACATGAAACTCGATAACAACATTTTTGATATGTCGGGGGGGCGGATTATCGGCAACCTGGTCACCGCGTTTGGCCGGGATACCATCACCGTGTCAGCGGGCTCGATCGGCGGCAACATCAGCACCAGCGGCGGCGATGACATCATCAGCGTTTCTGGCGGGGTGATTGCCGGGCAGATCCGCGCCAGCGCTGGCAACGACCGCTTCACCTGGGGCAACGGCGGACAGATCAACTCCGCCATCCTCATGGGTGACGGCGACGACAGTGCCCTGTTGAGCAATCTCTCCGAGAACACACTCGCCTCCACCCCCTCCGTGGACGGTGGGCTGGGCACTGACCGCCTGAGCTTCGACAACAGCACCTCGGCAGGCGCCGCACGTTATGTCGGCTGGGAGTCAGTGAGCCTGGGCAACCGCTCGCACTTTACCCTGGCGGGGGATTTTTTCCTCGGAGACAGCGCCAGCGCCACGGGCGTATTTGCCATTGACGGCAGCAGTACCCTAGCCGTGACCCAAGGCGCTATCCGCCCCTACACCGCCGGCCAACGGACGACACTGAGCAACGCCGGAATCATCGACATGACCAACGGCAGCAGCAGTGCCAGCGATGCACTGACCGTCCATGGCAACTACGTTGGCAACAACGGGCAACTGTTGCTGCAAACGGTGCTGGGTACCGACAACTCTGCCAGTGACAAGCTGGTGGTGTCCCAAGGCACCCTCAGTGGTAACACCCAACTGGGCATCACCAACCTCGGTGGCCTGGGCGGTTTGACCCGCCAGAACGGGATCGCGGTGGTGCAGGCCCAGAACGGCGCCACCAGCAGCAGCTCTGCCTTTGCCTTGAAGGGCTCGCTGTCTGCCGGTGCCTATCAGTACTACCTGTTCAAGGGCGGGGTCACCGCAGGCTCCGAGAACAACTGGTACCTGCGCTCATCGGTGGTGGCAGTGCCGCCGCCGACCGTTCCACCCGTAGTTGTCCCACCGGTGGTGCCACCGGCCCCGCCACCGATCGAGCAGCCTGCGCCCGAGGTTGACCCGGATGAGCCCGCCGTCGAACCGCCGACCGCGCGGCCAGTAGCCCCCGTCGAGCCGAACCCGGTGCCGCCGCCACAAACCCTGGCCCAGACCTCGCCGACACCGGCCATCAGCACGCCGCCGATCCCCACGGCCGTGGCCGGCGCCGATCCGATTCCCCTGTATCGCCTGGAAGTCCCGGTGTATTCCGTGGTCCTCCCCGCCGCCCAGTTGCTGACGATGCAAGCCTTGGGCACCTTCCATGATCGTCAGGGCGAGCAAAGCCTGCTGAGCGAAACCGGCGCCGTCCCTGCTGGCTGGGGCCGTATGTATGGCAGTAATCTGCAAAAAAGCTGGTCCGGCACTGTGGCCCCGAGCTTTGACGGCTCGCTCCAGGGCTTTCAGATTGGCCATGACCTGTATGCCTCGCAGACCAGCGGCGGACAGTTGCAACGCTTCGGTTTTTTTGTCGGCCACAGTCATCTGCAAGGCGACGTCGATGGGTTTGCCGAAGGCTTCGAGGATCGACGCTCGGGACGGGTCAAGCTCGACGGCGATCAGGTAGGCGCCTACTGGACCCTGGTCGACCCCAGCGGCTGGTACCTCGATACCGTAGCGATGTGGTCGAGCCTGGACGGCGACAACCGCTCCGATCGCGGAGTCAAGATCGACACCGATGGCCATGCGCTGGCACTGTCCGTGGAGGCGGGATACCCGATTGCCGTCGCGCAAGACTGGGTGCTGGAGCCCCAGGTGCAGGTAATCAACCAGCAAATTGACCTGGACTCGCAGAACGACGGCATCTCCAATGTCGCATTCGACTCCCAGGACTACTGGACCGGCCGCCTCGGTGCCCGCCTCAAGGGGCGGTTCGTGGCACAGGACATCCCGCTCGAGCCCTATCTGCGGGCCAACCTGTGGAAAACTTTCGGCGGTTACGACACCGTCACCTATAACGACATCGATCGGATCAAGAGCGAGCATGAGTCTTCATCTGCGGATCTGGGCGTGGGCCTGGTGGCGAAGCTGTCTTCGAGTGTCAGCGTTTACATGGGGGCCGACTACAACACCCATCTGGACAGCAACGACCTGGACGGCGTCTCCGGCAATCTGGGCATGCGCATGAGCTGGTAGACGCCCCGCGCATAGTCACGGCCGCGCCAGGACATCCCGCCAGCCAGGCTTACCGGAATGCAAAAGTTTGCGCCTGTCCGACAAATTGTGTTCTTTGTGAACGCATTTGAACGCTAAGCTTGGCCTATGGATGATTCAGATTATTTACGCCTGCTGACCATCGCGGCCGAGCAGGCCAACGCGTTCCTCTCCAATGCCCGCAAATGGGAGCGTGAGCGTTGGGTGTGCCAGCGCCTGTTGCAGGGCTTGAACATTCCTTACCGCGCCGACGAGTTCAGCCCCGCCGGCGAGCCGCCCGACGTGCTGTTTCGCGAGGCCAATTTCGAAGTGTTCTTCGTTCTCGACGAAGGTCGGCGGCTCAATGACGAGTGGCGCGATGAACTGCAGCGCCGACGCAGCGCGTTCTCCTTGAGCCAGTTGGTGCGCCGCGAGGCCAAGCCCAAGCGGATTCCGGCCAACGAGTTTTTACTCAGGCTGGCGCCGACCCTGCGCAAAAAAGCGCACAACTACAAAGAACGTGGCATGGACCTGGGTGAACTGGACATCATCGCTTTCGCCAGCCTCAAGCGTGAAGTGCTGGACCTCAACAGCCATTTCCCACCCCCCACCGAATACCTGCGCCAGGGCTGGCGCTCGCTCTCACTGGTAGGCCCGACCTTCGCCCGCGTGCTCTTCGCCCATCCCGACGCGCCGGACTTCCTGCGCAGTAACCTGGGGCGCAGTATCGTCTTCGACGTCGGGATCAGCCTGTGAGCCCGTTGCAGGAGCTGATTGCCGCGGTACCCCAGCAAGGCCGCGTGCGTTGGCTGGGCGTGCGCCCACAATCGCGCGGGCCGATGCTCGCGCTCGATGCCGTGGAAGCACGCTTGGAGGCCGGCCTGACGGGCGATCATGCGCGGCCCGGGGTGCGCAATGCGCGGCAGGTCACGCTGATCCAGTGGGAACACCTGGCCGTGATCAGTTCCTTGATGGAACGCCCTGCAGACCAGCCGATCCAGCCCCAGGACTTGCGCCGCAATATTGTGGTCAGCGGGATCAATCTGTTCAGCCTCAAGGGCCGGCGCTTTCGAATCGGCCAGGCCATCTTCGAAACCACGGGCTGGTGCCAGCCCTGCGCCAGGCTCGAACAGAACCTCGGCCCAGGGACTTTCCAGGCCGTGCGCGGCCATGGCGGGATTACCGCGCGGGTGATACAAAGTGGCATCATTCGCCTGGATGACAGGCTGTGTGTCGAGCCCGTGCCAGCGAGCGGCTATGCTCCCTTCAATACGGGCTGACTTGGCCGTGCGCTGTAGCTTCTACACCTTTAGCAACGTCTATCTACCTGACGAGGCCTTGATATGACCAGCCGCCTGAACCCGGACGACCAACAGCATGTCGAAGAGTACCTGCACCTGTCCCAGCACCAAGTCGAGCGCCGGCCTTTTCGGCCGTGGATGCTCCTGGTGATAGTCCTGGCGGTGACCATTGGCCTGGGCCTGCTGAGCCGTTTTATCAGTTACCTGACGCTATGAGCTGCGTGGCGCTCGCTCGGGTAACTGCACCGATTTCTTTTAGCCTTGCGAGATATCCCCATGACTCATCGTATTGTCATCGTTGGCGGCGGCGCCGGCGGTCTGGAGTTGGCTACCCGTCTGGGTAAGACTCTGGGCAAGCGTGGCACGGCCAGTGTGATGCTGGTCGACGCCAACCTGACCCACATCTGGAAACCGCTGCTGCATGAAGTGGCCGCCGGTTCGCTGAACTCTTCCGAAGACGAACTCAACTATGTCGCCCAGGCCAAATGGAACCACTTCGAGTTCCAACTGGGGCGCATGAGCGGGCTCGATCGCGCGCAGAAGAAAATCCAGCTGGCCGCTACCTACGACGAAGCCGGCCTGGAGCTGGTACCGGCTCGTGAAGTGTCCTACGACTCGCTGGTAATCTCGGTAGGCAGCACCACCAACGACTTCGGCACCCTGGGCGCGGCCCAGCACTGCCTGTTCCTCGACACCCGCAAACAGGCCGAGCGTTTCCACCAGCAACTGCTCAACCATTACCTGCGTGCCCATGCCGGACAGACCGATAAGGTCGAGCAAATCAGCGTGGCCATCGTCGGCGCTGGCGCCACCGGTGTCGAGTTGGCCGCCGAACTGCACAACGCGGCCCATGAACTGGCCGCCTACGGCCTGGACCGGATCAAGCCGGAAAACATGCACATCACCCTGATCGAGGCTGGTCCCCGAGTGCTGCCGGCCCTGCCGGACCGGATCGGCGGTCCTGTGCATAAAACCCTGGAGAAACTTGGGGTCAATGTCATGACCAACGCGGCGGTCA
Source organism: Pseudomonas sp. NPDC087626 (assembly GCF_044743405.1). NCBI lineage: Bacteria > Pseudomonadati > Pseudomonadota > Gammaproteobacteria > Pseudomonadales > Pseudomonadaceae > Pseudomonas > Pseudomonas sp. NPDC087626. Next base: position 136,675 of record NZ_JBIUWJ010000008.1, on the reverse strand, counting down.
GCGAAGTGACGGCCGATAGCCTGATCACCGCCGATGGCAATGTAATCAAAGCCAGCCTGAAAGTCTGGGCGGCCGGGATCCGCGCCCCGGGTTTCCTCAAGGATATCGACGGCCTGGAAACCAACCGCATCAACCAGCTGCAGGTATTGCCGACCCTGCAGACCACCCGCGACGAGAACATCTTCGCCTTCGGTGATTGCGCCGCCTGCCCGCAACCCGGGACTGATCGCAACGTGCCGCCGCGTGCCCAGGCTGCGCACCAGCAGGCTTCGCTACTGGCCAAATCGTTGAAACTGCGGATCGAAGGCAAACCACTGCCGTCCTACAAGTACACCGATTACGGATCGTTGATCTCGCTGTCGCGGTTTTCGGCTGTGGGTAACTTGATGGGCAACCTGACGGGCAGCGTGATGCTGGAGGGCTGGCTGGCGCGGATGTTCTACGTGTCGCTGTACCGCATGCACCAAGTGGCGCTGTACGGGCCGTTCCGCACGGCGATGCTGATGCTGGGCAGCAAGATTGGACGCGGCACCGAGCCACGCCTGAAATTGCACTGAGAACTCGATGTAACTCTTGCTCGCGATGACGGCAGCACATTCAACATCGACTGTGACTGATACACCGCTTTCGCGGGCAAGCCCGCTCCCACATTAGAGGTCTGCGGCACGTCGGGATTTTGTGCAGGCAAAAAAAATCCCCGTATCTTTCGATACGAGGATTTTTAATATGGTCGGGGTAAGGGGATTCGAACTCCTGACATCCTGCTCCCAAAGCAGGCGCGCTACCGGACTGCGCTATACCCCGGTTTGAAATTGGCTCCGTGACCAGGACTCGAACCTGGGACCCAATGATTAACAGTCATTTGCTCTACCGACTGAGCTATCACGGAACTACATATTTCAATCACAACATTTAAGCTTTACTGCGTTCTCTTCGACCCGTTCGCATCGCTGCGTTCGTGTGTCTGAGGCGCGCTATTCTACAACCTTAAACACCTCTGTCAACCCCCTAAATTGCTTTCAAGACAATGATTTGCAACTTATTTCAGATTTCTACTTGGGGAGTGGAAACCCTTGGGGCGACTTACTGCGGGGCGCACTTTACAAGCCTTTTCCTTACAGTTCAACACCCTGTGAAAAAAAAGGCCCCGCAATGCGGGGCCTCTGCTCTTTTACGGCAATCAGGCCTCAGTTGAACACGATTTCGTCGTTCACCACGGTGGCCGTTACGCTGGTGCCTGGCAGGAAGCTGCCCGACAGAATCAGTTGGGCCAGCGGGTTTTCGATCCAGCGCTGGATCGCTCGTTTGAGCGGCCGTGCGCCATAGACCGGGTCGTAACCCACCGCGATCAACTTATCCAACGCTTCGCTGCTCAGTTCCAGCTTCAGCTCACGCTCAGCCAGACGGCTGCGCAGGCGGCCCAACTGGATTTCAGTGATGCCGGCAATCTGATCACGGGCCAGAGGCTCGAAGATCACCACTTCGTCGATCCGGTTGATGAACTCCGGACGGAAGTGTGTCGACACCGCATCCATCACCGCGGCACGTTGCGCCTCACGATCACCCACCAGTTCCTGGATCTGTACCGAGCCCAGGTTGGACGTCATGACGATCACCGTATTACGGAAATCCACGGTGCGTCCGTGACTGTCGGTCAGGCGACCGTCTTCCAGCACTTGCAGCAATACGTTGAACACATCCGGGTGGGCCTTCTCGACCTCGTCCAGGAGGATCACCGAGTACGGCTTGCGACGTACCGCTTCGGTCAGGTAACCGCCCTCCTCGTAACCCACGTAGCCTGGTGGTGCCCCGATCAGCCGCGCCACGGAATGTTTCTCCATGAACTCGGACATGTCGATGCGCACCATCGACTCTTCCGTATCAAACAGGAACTCGGCCAGCGCCTTGCACAGCTCGGTCTTGCCCACGCCAGTCGGGCCGAGGAACATGAACGAACCACTTGGGCGGTTAGGGTCGGACAACCCGGCGCGCGAACGCCGCACCGCGTTGGCCACAGCCACCACGGCTTCGTTCTGGCCGATCACACGTTGGTGCAACAGGCTTTCCATCTTCATCAGCTTGTCGCGCTCACCCTCGAGCATTTTCGACACCGGGATACCGGTCCATTTCGACACGACTTCGGCAATTTCTTCTTCAGTCACCTTGCTGCGCAGCAACTGGTTTTCGCTCTTGCCATGCTGGTCGACCATTTGCAGGCTGCGCTCCAGGTCCGGGATCACCCCGTACTGCAACTCGGCCATGCGATTCAGGTCACCTTTGCGGCGGGCAGTTTCCAGTTCCTGGCGCGACTGCTCGATTTTCTGCTGGATCTGCGCAGAACCCTGCACTTCCGCTTTCTCCGAGGTCCAGATTTCCTCCAGGTCGGAATACTCGCGTTCCAACCGGACAATCTCTTCCTGGAGTTTTTCCAGGCGCTTGATCGCCGCTTCGTCATCTTCTTTCTTCAGGGCCTGGGATTCGACCTTGAGTTGAATCAGGCGCCGCTCCAGGCGATCCAGCACTTCGGGCTTGGAGTCGATTTCCATGCGAATGCGGCTGGCCGCTTCGTCGATCAGGTCGATGGCCTTGTCCGGCAACTGCCGGTCAGTGATATAGCGATGGCTCAGCTTGGCCGCCGCAATGATCGCACCGTCCGTGATCGCCACCTTGTGGTGAACCTCGTAGCGCTCTTTCAGGCCACGCAGGATAGCGATGGTGTCTTCCTCGCTTGGCTCATCCACCAGGACTTTCTGGAAGCGTCGCTCGAGGGCCGCGTCCTTCTCTATATATTGACGATACTCGTTGAGCGTGGTCGCGCCGACGCAGTGCAGCTCACCCCGGGCGAGGGCCGGCTTGAGCATGTTACCGGCATCCATCGAGCCTTCGCCTTTACCGGCGCCGACCATGGTGTGCAGTTCGTCGATGAACAGAATGATCTGCCCTTCCTGCTTCGACAGTTCGTTGAGCAGGCCTTTGAGGCGCTCTTCAAACTCGCCACGGTACTTGGCACCGGCAATCAGCGCGCCCATATCCAGCGACAGCAGGCGCTTGCCACGCAGGCCGTCTGGCACCTCACCATTGATGATGCGCTGGGCCAGGCCTTCGGCAATCGCGGTTTTACCCACACCCGGCTCACCGATCAGCACCGGGTTGTTTTTGGTCCGGCGCTGCAGGACCTGGATGGTCCGGCGAATTTCGTCATCACGACCGATCACCGGATCGAGCTTGCCGTCTTCGGCGCGCTTGGTCAGGTCGACCGTGTATTTATCCAGCGCCTGGCGCGATTCCTCGGCATTCGGGTCGTTCACTGCTTCACCACCACGCAGGTTGGTGATCGCATTCTCCAGAGCTTTCTTGCTCACGCCCTGGCCGAGCAGCAACTTGCCGAGTTTGCTGTTCTCGTCCATGGCGGCGAGCAGCACCAGCTCGCTGGAGATGAACTGATCACCTTTTTGCTGGGCCAAGCGGTCGGCCTGGTTGAGCAGGCGCGCGAGGTCCTGCGACATGTTCACGTCGCCAGTCGGATTCTGGATTTTTGGCAATTGGTCGAGCTCTTTGCTCAACGCGCTGCGCAGGCTGTTGACGTCGAAGCCCACTTGCATCAGCAGCGGCTTGATCGAGCCACCCTGCTGTTCAAGCAGTGCTTGCATCAGGTGCGCAGGTTCAATGCCCGGATGATCGAGGCCAACGGCCAGGGATTGGGCATCGGATAAGGCTAACTGCAATTTGCTGGTTAAACGGTCTATACGCATTGGTCACCTTCCTTTTGAGCAGGCCGGAGCGATGGACACACCTAAATAGAGAAACCTGCCAGATACCCCACTAGATGCGGTCGATTCTGGAAGATTCAAGCGTCGTGCAGTTGATGCAGGTCAGGAGAGTCTAGCGTTCGAGCCAGATCAGGGAGGCAAACCGGCCGGTGCGTGGCGCACGGCGGTAGGAAAAGAAGCGTGGGTCGGTCACGGTACACCAGCCGCCACCGTACACGGCGTTGACGCCGCGGGCTTTGAGGCGCAAACGCGCCAGCAGGTAGATGTCGGCCAGGTACTTGCCAGCATTGTGACTGGGCACAAAAGCCTGATGTGTTTCTGCAAGTTGCGCGATGAACACTTCGCGAACTTCCGGACCCACTTCAAAGGCCCTCGGGCCAATGGCCGGACCGAGCCAGACCAGCACTTGTGCCGGATCCACGGCGAGGCTGTCGAGCGTCGCCTCCAGCACGCCTGCGGCTAATCCGCGCCAGCCGGCATGAGCTGCCGCAACACGGCTACCGGCACGATCACAGAACAACACAGGCAGGCAATCGGCCGTCATCACCGTGCAGGCGATGCCGGGCGTGGCCGTCCAGCTGGCGTCCGCGGTCGCGACCAGGGCCGGGTCAGCGTGAGCCACGGCAACACCGTGCACCTGCTGTAACCAGGCCGGTTGTATCGCAAAGTGATCCGTCAGGCGCCGGCGATTCTCGGCCACTGCTGCAGGGCTGTCATCAACATGATCGCCCAGGTTGAGGCTGTCGAACGGCGTCAGGCTGACGCCGCCCGCACGGGTGGTGACACAGGCTTTGACCCCGGCAGGCAGCGGCCAGTCAGGAATCAGCCAGTCACTCATCCGATGAACGCCTCACGGTCCTGCTTGAGCAGCGTCAGCAACCAGACGAAATCTTCTGGTAGTGGCGATTCCCAGCTCATGCGCTTGCCGGTGGTCGGATGATCCAGTTCCAGGAAACGCGCATGCAGCGCCTGACGCGGGAAGTGTTTCAGCGACTCGACCATGGTCACACTGGCTGCCGGCGGGATACGGAAGCGACCGCCGTAGGCAGGGTCTCCGACCAACGGGAAGTTGATGTGGGCCATGTGCACCCGAATCTGGTGGGTTCGACCGGTTTCCAGCTTGACCCGCACGTGGGTGTGGGAGCGGAAACGCTCGAGCACACGGTAGTGGCTGACCGCCTGCTTGCCGCCTTCCATTACCGCCATGCGCTGGCGCTGCTGGCCGTGACGACCGATCGGCGCGTTGATCTTGCCGCCGGCGGTGACCACACCAATCACGATGCACTCGTAGATCCGGCTGACACTGCGGCTCTGCAACTGTGTAACCAGTTGCGTCTGCGCCTGAATGGTCTTGGCCACCACCATCAAACCGGTGGTGTCCTTGTCCAGACGGTGCACGATACCGGCGCGCGGAACATTGATGATGTCCGGCACGTGGTGCAGCAAGGCGTTGAGCAACGTGCCGTCGGCGTGACCGGCGGCAGGATGCACCACCAGCCCGGCAGGCTTGTTGATCACCAGGATGTCGTCATCTTCATAGACGATGTCCAGGGCGATGTCTTGAGCGATCCATTCGCCCTGAGCTTCCTGCTCGGCGGTCAACTCAAGGATAGCGCCACCATGGACAATGTCTCGCGGGCGGATAACCGCCCCATCCACAGTCAGGCGGCCGTCTTTGATCCAGGCGGAAAGGCGCGAGCGCGAGTGCTCAGCGAATAATTGTGCGGCGACTTGATCGAGGCGTTGGCCGCCCAATTCGGACGGCACCTCTGCGCGGAGTTCAATTTTATCGGACATGCTCAGACTAGGCGTCGGCACAGCCTTTGGTTTCGGCTGCGCGCTTGTGGTTAAATACGGCGTCTTTTGCCCCGAGGCTATTCAACGGGGCACTCATCATAACAGGACGGCCCCGCCCAAGACAGCGGCCGTCATAGGGACGCAAGCCGCCATGCAAGTGAAACACCTGCTGCTGATCGCCATCCTCGCATTGACCGCTGCTTGCTCGTCGAAGGAAGTCGTAGACGAAAACCTCAGCGAAGTCGAGCTGTACCAGCAGGCTCAGACCGATCTGGACAACAACAGCTACACCGCGGCCACAGCGAAGCTGAAGGCCCTGGAGTCGCGTTATCCCTTCGGCCGCTATGCGGACCAGGCTCAACTCGAACTGATTTATGCGAACTACAAGAACGCCGAGCCCGAGGCTGCCAAGTCGGCTGCCGAGCGCTTCATCCGCCTGCACCCCCAGCACCCGAACGTCGACTATGCCTATTACCTCAAGGGCCTGACCTCGTTTGACCAGGATGTTGGGCTGCTGGCGCGCTTCCTGCCGCTGGACATGACCAAGCGTGACCCAGGTGCAGCCCGCGACTCGTACAACGAATTCGCCCAGCTCACCAGCCGCTACCCCAACAGCCGCTACGCGCCGGACGCCAAGCAGCGCATGATCTACCTGCGCAACCTGCTGGCCTCCTACGAAATCCACGTTGCCGACTACTACCTGACCCGTCAGGCCTATGTCGCAGCGGCCAACCGCGGTCGCTACGTGGTGGAAAACTTCCAGGAAACACCGTCGGTCGGTGATGGCTTGGCCGTGATGGTCGAAGCCTACCAGCGCCTGCACCTGGACGAGTTGGCCAATACCAGCCTGGAAACCCTGAAGCTGAACTACCCGAATCACTCAAGCCTGGTGGACGGTCAGTTCGTGCCACGGGTTGCCGAAGCCGACAACCGTTCGTGGGCCAGCAAGGCCACCTTGGGCCTGATCGAGTCCCGTCCGCCGCTGCCGCCGGGTGAAACCCGCGCCAACCAGGACATCATGAAGCAGTATCAGGATGCCAAGGACTCCATCCCGGCCGAGCTCAAGCCACAAGACGGCGATGCTGTCGAAGAAGAGCAACACGAAGCGGAAGGCAGCAACGACGACCGCTCCTGGTTCAGCTACATGACCTTCGGCGTGTTCGACTGATACCCGCCAGGTACACAAAAGGAGACTTTCGAGTCTCCTTTTTTATTTCCGGATTTTATAGCGCTGTGCGCTGGATGAGACCTTGGCTAAACTGCCCAATCATCCTCCCAAAAAGCCGCTGACCATGCTTCGTTTACTGTTCTGGATTGCCCTGATTGCTGCTGCGGTATGGTTCTGGCGCAAGTTCAAGCGCCCCGCCGATGCCTCCCGCCCGACACCCAGCGAGCAAAATGCACCACCCATGGTCCGTTGCGCCCACTGCGGTGTTCACCTGCCACGCGACCGCGCCCTGAGCCTGCAGCAACAGTGGTATTGCAGCCAGGGCCACCTTGAGCAAGGCCCAAGCTCGCGGGATCGTTGAGGCATTACCTGCCGCTACTCAAGTAGCGGCGACAAACGTTAGCCCACGGACGGACACGACGTTGAAGACTTCCCAGCATATTCCGGCTCCCCCCTGCCGGCTCCGGCGCCTGCTGGGTGATTCGCTGCCCATCCGTAGCCTGCGCCAGCAGATCGACAAACTGGCCCACAGCCAGGCTGCGGTGTACATCAGCGGCGAATCAGGTAGTGGCAAAGAGCTGGTTGCCCGGCTGATTCACGATCAAGGCCCACGCGCCAGCCAGCCTTTCATCCCCGTCAACTGCGGGGCCATCCCGACGGACCTGATGGAAAGCGAATTTTTCGGTCACCGCAAAGGCAGTTTCAGCGGCGCCATCGAAGACAAGCCCGGGTTATTCCAGGCAGCGAATGCAGGGACCCTGTTCCTTGATGAAGTCGCGGACCTGCCCCTGAGCATGCAGGTCAAACTGCTCAGGGCCATCCAGGAAAAGGCCGTGCGCAGCATCGGTCAGTTGCACGAAAGCCTGATTGATACGCGAATACTCTGTGCCACGCACAAGAACCTGGACGCAGAAGTCAGCGCCGGACGTTTTCGTCAGGACCTGTACTATCGGCTGAACGTGATCGAGCTGCGCGTGCCGCCGTTACGCGAGTGCCGCGGTGACATAGAGCTGCTGGCCACCCAGATGCTCAAACGCCTGGCCGCCGACACGGGCGCGCCCCTCGCACACCTGCTGCCGCAAGCCCTGGAGGCCCTCAAGGGCTATGGTTTTCCGGGTAACGTCCGCGAACTGGAAAACATGCTCGAACGCGCCCACACACTGTGTGAAAACCAGCAGATAGGAACCAGTGATTTGCGGCTGATCCAAGCCGATGGCAGCGCTAGTGCCAGTGAGGACGCCCCTCTCTGCGACCTGAAGCAGGTCGACAACCTCCAGCATTACCTGGAGGAGATCGAGCGCCGGGTGATTCGCCTAGCCCTGGAACAAACCCGCTGGAACCGCACGGCAGCCGCCCAGCGCTTGGGCCTGTCGTTTCGCTCCCTGCGTTACCGGTTGAAAAAGCTCGGCCTGGAGTGAAGCGCAGCCTCAGATTCGGCCGGCCGGCGCATAGGGGGCCGGATCGATCACTGGCTCGCGTCCCAGCAACACATCGGCGAACAGCTGGCAGGAAGCGGGCGCGAGTACCAGGCCATTGCGGTAATGCCCACAGTTGAGCCACAACCCGCCAACCCCCGGCACCGCACCAATATAGGGAACACCCTCTGGTGAACCGGGACGCAGGCCCGCCCAATGCCCAACCACTTCGGCCCGTGCGAGCGCTGGAATCAACTCCACTGCCGAAGCCTTGAGGCTTTCCAGCGCAGTCTCGGTCGGCGTCTTGTCGAACCCTTCGTGCTCCAGGGTGCTGCCGATCAGGATGTGGCCGTCGCGACGTGGAATAGCGTAACGGCCCTTGGCCAGAACCATGCTCGAGAGAAAGTCCGCTTCACACTTGTAGAGAATCATCTGGCCTTTCACCGGTTCCACCGGCAAAACCAGGCCCAGGGTCTTGAGCAGATCGCCACTCCAGGCACCTGCGGTCAGCACCACCTGATCACCCAGGATCGGGCCGCTGGAACTCTCGACTCCCAGCACTCGCTCACCCTGGCGAATGAAGCCGCTGACCTCGCACTGTTCGTGAACGATCACGTTGGGCAGCGCCAGCAATGCCGCCTTGAGTGATTTGACCAGGCGCGGGTTACGCACGTTGGCCACATCTGCCATGTAGATAGCACGAGAAAATCCTGACCCCAACACGGGCACGTGGTCGTGAGCGGCCGAGATATCCACAGCTCTGAGCGGGCGGTTTTCCCGCTGCGCCCAGGCCAGCGCCTCGGCTTCGTCCTCCAGGTCCAGCCAGTACAAGCCCGTGGTATGAACCTCAGGGTCGACCCCGGTGGCGGCGAACAAGCGCTCGGCCAACTGTGGATAAAAGTCCTGGGACCAATGAGCCAAGGCCGTGACTGCCGGACTGTAGCGCCATGGATACAGCGGCGAAACGATACCGCCGCCCGCCCAGGAAGATTCCTGGCCAAGACTGGAACGATCCAGCAGGATCACCCGCTCTACATGGGGCGCCAGATTAAACGCCGTCAGCAGGCCGATCACTCCGCCGCCGACAATCACCACTTGCTCTTGCTTGGCCATCATCTGATCCAACAGTAAAAAAGACAGGGGGTGCAAGCCGCACCCCGAAAAAGCGCCTCAGCGGCCCCAGCAATCTTTGCTGGTCAGCTCGGCTGCCGCATTGTTCATGCCCATCACACCGGTGTTGCTCAGCGTGAGATCGCCACATTTGTCGCTGGCCATGCTGCCGTCAGACTTACGCACGGCCGTCAGCAGGAAGCTTTGATCTGCCAGGGTCGGGACGATGCTGTAGTACTCGTTACCGGCACTCAGTCCCGTGGCCTTGCTGTAGACATTGTTTTGGGAGTGGAAGCGCTCAAGCAACTGCGCCTGCTCTGACAGCAGCCCTGCGATCTCGCTACGGTGGGTCTTTTTCACGTACTCGGTGAGCAGCGGAGCGGATATGGTCACCACAATGCCGATGATCGCGATCACAATCATGATTTCGATCAGGGTAAAGCCTTGGTTGAATCTACGCATTGCCTCAAGTCTCACTTACTGTATTTGTCGCCACATGATTCGACGGCTGCCGCCATCGCTGTTTTCAACCGCGCAGGGCCTGCCGTCGCCGAGGGTCTCCCCAGCCAAGCAGGTGCCGAGCATCTTACCGCCGATCGCAGCGGCTTCGCTCTCGATCTTGGCATAAATACTCTCCACCACCGTACGTGAATGGCCACCCAGCCCCACTGCGCTGACCCGATACAGCGTGGCCCTGGTATCCACCGGAACCCGCACCGCCCCCGTGATACTGCCCAGGCTCTGCACCCCATAAACGCCATTGGCGGCGGCGATCCAGGTCACCCCGGACGTGGCGTTGAACCCGGCCGAGGTGACTACCGAGGATTCGGCCGGCGGCCCGCAGCGTATCCCCCCAGCGCACTCCGGCAATAAGTAGCTGCTACGCTGCACGGCACTCTCGCCAATCCGCAGGGCCGCCTCCGCCCCCTGGAATGACTGATTGCGCGCGACCAGGCTTGCCGCCAGTTTTTCCTGGAGTGTGGCGTTCTGCATCGCCGCAACCCCGATCAGCGTCAACAGCGAGAGGAATACCAGGCTCAGCAACAGCGCCATGCCCGACTGGGCTCTTGTCTTGAGAGACGTCATCAGCGCCTCCTAAGGCAAGCGGTTACGCAAGCTGGCCACGACATTGAAGGTTTGATCGCGCACGCGCTGGCCGGGATCTGCCAGAGTCAGGGTCAAGCGTACGCTGCGGATCCGCGCCGGGTCGCCGGGGTTGGGGCTGTAACTGGAAACTGCTGTACCGCTGGCACTGTCGGCCAGACCGAAACTCACGGCAAAGGCCTTGACGTTGCTGACCAGGGCCTGCGTGCTGTCACCTGCCGTCAGCAGGATTTCGTCATCACGCAGGCGGTAATCCAGGCGGCGAATCGCTAAGGCAATTTCTCCCGCTGCCGGGCTCTGTCGCTTGCTGTAGGCAGTGGCCCGGGTGCGACAGTCCGACACTACCGTCCAGGTCGGCACGCCGCCATTGCCGCCAACGTCCGCGGTGACCAGGCTGAGCTTTTTCAAGGTGTTGTCCCATTTGATCGGTGCGTTGCGGCCAGCACTGAAATCCCCGCTTTCACTGGCATCGGTGATGTTTTGCAGGCAACCGAACACACCGACCATGCGAATCTCCTGCAGCAACTTGCTCAAGACAAAACGCGCATCTTCCTGCATGCCGGCCGCTGCGTTCTGCGCGCGGTAGGTGTTGTTCGCCGCCATGAAGATCTGCGTCACACCCAGCACTACCGCCAGGCTGATGGCTAACGCCAGTAGCAGCTCGATCAGGCTGAACCCCCGGCACCTGCAGCTCATGGCGCCCCCAGCGGTTCGACCGCGACACGACTGCTCAAGACCAGGCTACGCCGGGTATCCGCAATACCGGCGGCGCGTGCGTCATCCCAGGTAATGGTGATGCTGTACAGCCCTTGGGCGTGGCTGATACTGCCGCGGGCGCTAGAGCCACCGAACTCGCGGATATAGCTGTGGAAATCCGCCAGGTCTTGATTCCGCGCCGACACCACAGGGCCCGATATCGGCGCAGGGAGACTGTAGTCAGCCGCCACATTGGCGCGAATCCGGTCCAGCATGTCGTAGGCAATAAAACTCGCCTGGCTGCTCATCAGCGAGCTGTCGGTGTATTTCAAGGCATTGAGCTGAACCGCCGCCGCCCCTAGCAACCCTGCAGTCAGAATCAGCAAGGCCACCATCACTTCAATCAAAGTCACACCGCCCTGTGCACCCGCTACCGTCATCCGCACGGTTCCTACCTCCCTGTGATCGATCCTGATCACCAGGAAGGTTAGCGCCGGCTGCGCGTCGCTGCTCGCCGCCGGAACAAGGCGCAATACATTCGCGACTGCGCCAGTGCGGCCCTACGCAGCGAAACCTTTTGCACAATGATTGACCACCATCCTGGGCCGCCAACAGCTACACCTAGGGATACCTCGTAACTCCAGGGAAGGAGCCGTCATGGATCAAAAAGGCCTGGGCTTGATCGAGTTGCTGGTGGGCCTGGCCATTGCCGCCATGGCGCTGCACCTCAGCGTGCCGGCGCTCAGTCAATACGCGCAGTCAGTGCGCCGGGAAAGCGCGGCCCTGAGCCTTGCCAGCGGCCTGCGCAATGCGCGCAGCGAGGCGCTGCTGCGCAATCAGGCGGTGGTGGTGCATGGCTTGAACGATGACTGGAGCCAGGGCTGGCGAATCATCCTGGACCTCAGTAGTCGCGGCCAGGAGGACAGCAGCAACCCACTGTTGCGCCAGCACCAGACTGGCGGACCGCTGCGGATCGTCGGCAATCAATGGGTCAGGCGTTTTGTACGATTCAGCAGCCTGGGTGAGCCGTTATTGCCCGCAGGTACTTTTCAGGTAGGGACGTTGCACATCTGCGCGAGCCGCCAGCCGATCAGCCACCATCAGGTGGTGCTGTCCAGAAGCGGCCGCGTCAGCCTGCGCCACGACAAGGCCGAGCAGGCCTTGTGCGCGGGATCAAAGCAGGGAGCGAACCCGTAGTTCCTTGGGCATGGAGAAGGTGATGTTCTCCTCGCGACCGGCCAGTTCATCGGCACCGGTGGCACCCCAGGCGTGCAACTGCTGGATTACCCCACGAACCAGCACTTCCGGTGCCGAAGCCCCGGCGGTGATGCCGATCCGCTCGACGCCATCGAACCAGCTGCGCTGCAAATCTTCGGCGCCGTCGATCAGGTAGGCCGGGGTAGCCATGCGCTCGGCTAGTTCACGCAGGCGGTTGGAGTTGGAGCTGTTGGGGCTGCCCACCACCAACACCACATCGCATTCGTCGGCCAGTTGCTTGACCGCATCCTGACGGTTTTGCGTGGCGTAGCAGATGTCGTCCTTGCGTGGACCGCCAATGGCCGGGAAACGCGTGCGCAAGGCGTCGATCACCCGACTGGTGTCATCCATCGACAAGGTGGTCTGGGTGACGAAGGCGAGCTTGTCCGGGTTATGCACCTGCAAGGCGGCAACATCTTTTTCGTCTTCGACAAGGTAGATCGCACCGCCGTTGCTGGCATCGTACTGGCCCATGGTGCCTTCGACTTCCGGGTGGCCGGCATGCCCGATCAGGATGCACTCGCGACCGTCGCGGCTATAGCGCGCGACTTCGATATGCACCTTGGTCACCAACGGGCAAGTTGCGTCGAACACCTTCAGGCCACGGCCTGCGGCTTCGCTGCGAACAGCCTGGGAAACCCCGTGGGCGCTGAAAATCACGATGACGTCATCCGGCACCTGATCCAGCTCCTCGACGAAAATCGCTCCGCGTGCACGCAGGTCTTCAACCACGAACTTGTTATGGACCACTTCGTGGCGCACATAGATCGGCGGCCCGAAGACTTCCAGGGCGCGGTTGACGATTTCGATCGCCCGGTCCACACCGGCGCAGAAGCCACGGGGATTGGCGAGTTTGATTTGCATGCTGTGCCTCGTGTCTTGCCCTGTAGGAGCGGGTGCCCGCTTGCGGTTTGCTCGCGAAAAACTCAAAGACACCGCGTTTATCCAGGATATACGCGTCATCGTTAACGATCATCGCGAGCAAGCTCGCTCCTACAAAAGGCCGGCTTAGTCGGTTAGAGCGCTTTAACGTCGATGATCTCTACGTCAAAGGTCAAGGTCTTGCCCGCCAGCGGGTGGTTGAAGTCGATGGTCACTTGCGTGTCATCGAATTCCTTGACCACACCCGGCAGCTCGGTGTTGGCCGCATCGTTGAAGATCACCAGCAAACCCGGGGACAGCTCCATGTCCTGGAACTGCGAGCGCGGGATGATCTGTACGTTCTGCGGGTTGGGCTGGCCAAACGCACGCTCTGGCTCGATGCTCAGTGTACGCTTGTCGCCCGCCTTGAAGCCGAACAAGGCGGCTTCGAAACCTGGCAACAGGTTGCCATCGCCGACCTTGAAGGTCGCCGGGGCTTTGTCGAAGGTGCTGTCGACGGTGTCGCCGTTCTCCAGGCGCAATGCGAAATGCAAAGTGACTTCCGTGTTCTGACCGATGCGTTGCTCAGCCAATACCTGTTCAGTCATGAACGGTTTCTCCGGTTTTCTTGCTTTTGAACATATCCAGCGCAAGCATCACGGCGCCGACGCTGATGGCGCTATCGGCAAAGTTGAACGCTGGGAAATACCAGCGGTTCTGCCAATGCACCAGAATGAAGTCGATTACATGGCCCAGGGCAATGCGGTCGTACAGGTTGCCCAGCGCCCCGCCCAGCACCAGCGCCAGGGCGACGGCCAGCCAAGTGTCGTTGCGCCCCAGGCGCTTGAGCCAGACCACCAGCACGCCACTGACCACGATCGCGATCAAGGCGAACAGCCAACGCTGCCAACCACCGCCATCAGCCAGGAAGCTGAAGGCCGCACCCGTGTTGTAGGCCAGGGTCCAGCTGAAGTAATCGGGGATCACCACGATCTGCTGGTACATCGTCAACGAACCTTCGAAGTAGAACTTGCTGGCCTGGTCGATGACCAGGACCAGCAGGCTCAACCACAGCCAGCTCAACCGTCCGAAACGGCTAGCAGCATCAGGCATAGTGACGAACCTCGCCTGCGCCGCTGATGTTGTCAACGCAACGACCGCAGATTTCCGGATGCTCCGGGTTCACCCCGACGTCCTCGCGGCAGTGCCAGCAACGGGCGCACTTGGCGAAGCCCGACTTGACCACCTTGAGTTTCAGGCCGCTGACTTCGGTCGCGACTGCGTCGGCCGGTGCCTGCACGAACGGGGCAATGCTCGCGGTCGAGGTGATCAGGACGAAGCGCAGTTCGTTGCTCAGCTTGGCCAGGTCGGCGCTCAGCGCTTCTTCGGCGAACAGCGTCACTTCGGCTTGCAGGTTGCCACCCACCGCCTTGGCAGCGCGCTGGATTTCCATTTCCTTGTTGACCGCCACCTTGACCGCCATGATCCGCTCCCAGTAGGCGCGGTCCAGCTCGAAGCCTTCCGGCAGTTCGCTGAGGCCTTCGTACCAGGTGTTGAGCATGACCGATTCGTTACGCTCGCCCGGCAGGTACTGCCACAGCTCGTCGGCGGTGAAGGCCAGGATCGGCGCGATCCAGCGCACCAGCGCTTCAGAGATGTGGTACAGCGCGGTTTGCGCCGAACGGCGGGCCTTGCTGTTAGCGCCGGTGGTGTACTGGCGATCCTTGATGATGTCCAGGTAGAAACCGCCCAGCTCCTGCACGCAGAAGTTGTGGATCTTGGAGTAGACGTTCCAGAAGCGGTATTCACCGTAGTGCTCTTGCAACTCGCGTTGCAGCAGCAAGGTGCGGTCCACGGCCCAACGGTCCAGGGCGAGCATTTCGTCGGCCGGCAGGATGTCAGTGGCCGGGTTGAAACCGCTCAGGTTGGAAAGCAGGAAGCGCGCGGTGTTACGGATCCGCCGGTAGGCGTCCGCACTGCGTTGCAGGATCTGCTCGGAAACCGCCATTTCACCCGAATAATCGGTGGAAGCCACCCACAGACGCATGATGTCGGCACCCAGGGTGTCGTTGACCTTCTGTGGCGCAATCACGTTGCCCAGGGACTTGGACATCTTGCGGCCGGACTCATCGACAGTGAAACCGTGGGTCAGCAGCTCGCGGTACGGCGCGTGGTTGTCGATGGCGCAACCGGTCAGCAGGGACGAGTGGAACCAGCCACGGTGCTGGTCCGAACCTTCCAGGTACAGGTCGGCACGCGGACCGCTTTCGTGGCCCATCGGGTGCGAACCGCGCAGGACGTGCCAGTGCGTGGTGCCCGAGTCGAACCAGACGTCGAGGGTGTCGCTGATTTTGTCGTACTGTGGCGCTTCATCGCCCAGCAGCTCGGCAGCGTCCATCTTGAACCAGGCTTCGATGCCTTCGACTTCGACGCGCTGGGCCACCAGCTCCATCAGCTCAACGGTACGCGGGTGCAGTTCGCCGCTTTCCTTGTTCAGGAAGAACGGGATCGGCACACCCCAGTTGCGCTGGCGGGAGATGCACCAGTCAGGACGGTTGGCGATCATCGAGTGCAGGCGTGCCTGGCCCCAGGCCGGAACGAATTTGGTCTCTTCGATAGCCTTGATCGCACGCTTGCGCAGGGTCTCGCCAGTTGCCGGCTCTTTGTCCATGCCGATGAACCACTGCGCGGTGGCGCGGTAGATCAGCGGGGTCTTGTGACGCCAGCAGTGCATGTAGCTGTGTTCGATGATGGTGGTGTGCAGCAGCGCACCCACTTCAGTCAGTTTGTCGACGATGGCCGGGTTGGCCTTCCAGATGAACTGGCCGCCGAAGAACTCCAGCGACGTCGCGTACACACCGTTGCTTTGCACTGGGTTGAGGATGTCGTCGTTGACCATGCCGTACTTCTTGCAGGTCACGAAGTCGTCCACGCCGTAGGCCGGGGCGGAGTGAACCACACCGGTACCAGCGCCCAGTTCGACGTAGTCCGCAAGGTAAACCGGCGACAGGCGATCGTAGAACGGGTGACGGAAGTTGATCAGCTCCAGCTCTTTACCGGTGGTGGTCGCGATGACCGAACCTTCCAGGCTATAGCGGGCCAGGCACGATTCCACCAGCTCTTCAGCCAGCACCAGCAGCTGGTCACCGACGTCGACCAGGGCGTAGTTGAATTCCGGGTGAACGTTGAGCGCCTGGTTGGCCGGGATGGTCCACGGGGTGGTGGTCCAGATCACGATCGAAGCCGGCTTGCCCAGCGATGCCAGGCCGAAAGCCGTAGCCAGTTTGGCTTCATCGGCAATCGGGAAGGCAACGTCGATGGTCGAGGACTTCTTGTTCTCGTATTCGACTTCCGCTTCGGCCAGGGCCGAACCGCAGTCAAAGCACCAGTTCACGGGCTTGAGGCCCTTGAACACGAAACCACCCTTGACGATTTCAGCCAAGGCGCGGATTTCGCCGGCCTCGTTCTTGAAATCCATGGTCTTGTACGGGTTGGCGAAGTCGCCCAGCACACCCAGGCGGATGAACTCGGACTTCTGCCCTTCGATCTGCTCGGTGGCGTAGGCACGGCACAGTTCGCGGGTCTTGTCCGCGCCCAGGTTCTTGCCGTGGGTCACTTCGACTTTGTGCTCGATCGGCAGGCCGTGGCAGTCCCAGCCCGGGACATAAGGTGCGTCGAAGCCCGACAGGGTCTTCGAACGAATGATCATGTCCTTGAGAATCTTGTTGAGCGCGTGACCGATATGAATGGTGCCGTTGGCGTACGGAGGACCGTCGTGCAGCACGAACTTCGGACGATCCTTACCAATCTCACGCAACTTCTGGTACAGGCCAATGCTGTCCCAGCGCTGCAGAATCTGCGGTTCGCGCTGAGGCAGGCCGGCCTTCATTGGGAAGGCGGTGTCCGGAAGGTTTAGCGTGGCTTTATAGTCGGTCATTTAAGGCTCTTCATTAGCGATTGGCGCTAGGTGCGGCATAGGCACGGGCGGCGGCGACATCCGCATTGATCGCCGTCTTAAGCGCCTCCAGAGAGGCGAAACGCTGCTCATCACGCAGCTTGTGGTGGAAAACCACCGTCAAACGCCGGTCATACAGATCGCCGGCAAAATCGAGTATATGGACTTCAAGGTGGGCTTTGCCGTCACCTGCGACCGTTGGCCGGACGCCGATATTGGCGACGCCTGGCCAGGTCTTGCCGTCGAGGTCGACACTCACCAGGTACACCCCGGTCAGCGGCACGCGACGGCGCTTGAGTTGCACGTTGGCCGTTGGCGTACCCAACTGGCGCGCCAGCTTCTGCCCGTGCAGGACCCGCCCGGCAATCCGGAACGGCCGCCCGAGCAAACGCTCAGCCAACTCGAAATCAGCGGCGGCCAGGGCGTTTCGCACCTGGGTGCTGCTGACCCGCAGACCGTCCAGCTCGACCGTCTGCGCCGCTTCCACGGTAAAACCCTGGACGCTACCCGCCTGCTGCAGGAAATCGAAATCCCCTACCCGGTCACAGCCGAAGCGGAAATCGTCACCGACCTCCAGATGCTGGACGCCCAGGCCATCGACCAGGATGGTGTCGACGAATTCGGCGGCGCTGAGCTTGCTCAAGCGCTGGTTGAACGCCAGGCATAACACCCGGTCAACGCCTTCGTCTGCCAGCAGTTGCAGCTTGTCGCGCAGGCGAGCAAGACGCGCGGGCGCGGTGTCGGGCGCAAAAAACTCGCGGGGCTGGGGCTCGAAAATCACCACGCAGCTGGGTACGCCCAACTCAAGCGCACGTTCACGCAGCCGGCCCAGGATAGCCTGGTGACCACGGTGAACACCGTCAAAGTTGCCAATAGTGGCGACGCAGCCCCGATGCTGGGGGCGCAGATTGTGGAGGCCTCGAACCAGCTGCATAACGCGCTTCTTGCTCATAAAGTGGTCGATTATAACCACACCCGGCGGCCGACGACAGGCAACACCGTAACCCAAAGTGATCGAACCGACAAAACCGACGCCTGGCTCGCGATTATTCCAGCATTGGCGTCAGCTCAACGCCTTGCGATTGAAGTCCCGCAGACGGAAGCCCAGCAGCGCCAGCATGCCGAAATACGTTACCACCCCAGCACCAACCAGCACGCCCAGACGCAGGAAACGCTCGAGCATGTGACCGTCGCTCCAGGCCGGCATGAAATGCATTATCCCCAGCAGTACTGCGGACATCACGGCCACCGCCAGCAACAGCTTAAGGGCAAACTTGCCCCAGCCCGGCTGCGGTTGATACATATTCTGCTTGCGCAGTTGATAGAACAACAGGCCGGCGTTCAGGCACGCCCCACCACTGATGGCCAGCGCCAGGCCCGCGTGCTTCAGCGGGCCGACCAAGGCCAGGTTGAACAGCTGGGTGACTATCAGGGTGAAAATTGCGATTTTTACCGGAGTGCGGATGTTCTGTTGCGCGTAAAAGCCGGGAGCCAGCACCTTGATCACGATAATCCCCAGTAATCCGACCGAATACGCCACCAACGCGCGCTGGGTCATCGACGCATCAAAGGCACTGAACTGACCGTACTGGAACAGCGACACCGTCAACGGCTCCGCGAGGATCCCCAGGGCCAGCGCACAGGGCAGCACCAGCACGAAGCACAGGCGCAGGCCCCAGTCGAGAATGCGCGAGTATTCGTGGCGGTCCTTGCTGGCATAGGTCTTGGCCAGGGTCGGCAGGAGAATGGTGCCCAGGGCCACGCCCAACACTCCTGATGGCAACTCCATCAGCCGATCGGCGTAGTACATCCAGGACACGGAGCCGGCCACCAGGAAGGATGCAAAAATGGTGTTGATGATCAACGAAATCTGGCTGACCGAAACCCCGAGGATCGCCGGCAGCATTTGCTTCATCACGCGCCAGACCCCGCTATCGCGCAGGTTCAGCCGTGGCAGCACCAGCATGCCGATCTTTTTCAGGTGTGGCAGCTGATAGAGCAACTGCGCCAGGCCGCCAGCCAGTACCGCCCAACCCAGCGCCATCACCGGCGGATCGAAGTAGGGGGTGAGGAACAGCGCGAAGATGATCATGCTGACGTTGAGCAGGGTCGGCACGAACGCCGGCACCGAGAACCGGTTATAGGTATTGAGAATCGCCCCAGCCAGCGAAGACAGGGAGATCAGCAATATATAAGGGAACGTGACCCGCAGCAGGCTGGACGTCAGCTCGAACTTTTCCGGGGTATCGGTAAAACCCGGGGCCGTGGCCCAGATCACCCAGGGCGCGAAGATCATCCCGATGATCGTCACCAGCGCCAGCACCAGCGTCAGCAAACCCGAAACATAAGCCACGAAGGTGCGGGTCGCCTCCTCGCCTTGCTGACTTTTGTATTCTGCCAGGATCGGTACGAACGCCTGGGAAAACGCGCCCTCGGCGAAGATCCGCCGCAACAGGTTGGGCAGTTTGAAGGCAATGAAGAAGGCGTCCGTGGCCATGCCGGCGCCAAATATACGGGCGACGAGGGTGTCACGCACGAACCCCAGAACCCGGGAGATCATCGTGATAGAGCTGACGGCGGCCAAGGATTTAAGCAGGTTCATGGAAGAGTTTTTTGCCTGTCGATAAACAGCAGGCGAACAATGCGCCTACTTATGCGATACTCCGCGCCGCAACAGCACAGAGCCAAAGCTCGCGAGTTTACAGGTCGTACGCCGGAATGAAATATCCCGGTGCTTTATACCTACCACTTAGCGGAACGTCTCAACCGCCCTTGACAAGACTTCAACTCATCGGCATGATTCGCGGCCTATTTTGTTTGCTATTTCCCAAAAAGTCTTTCGAGGAGCTCGACGGTGGCCAACACACCTTCCGCCAAAAAACGTGCAAAACAGGCTGAGAAGCGTCGCAGCCACAACGCCAGCCTGCGTTCCATGGTTCGTACCTACATCAAGAATGTAGTTAAAGCCATCGACGCAAAAGACGCTGAAAAAGCGCAAGCTGCTTACGTTCTGGCCGTGCCAGTTATCGACCGTATGGCCGATAAAGGCATCATCCACAAGAACAAAGCTGCTCGCCATAAGAGCCGCCTGAATGGCCACGTAAAGGCTCTGAACGTTGCCGCTGCTGCCTAAGCGACACGCTCATTAAAAAACCGACCTCAGGGTCGGTTTTTTATTGCCTGCGATTTGATCAAACCAATACAAAAAACTGTAGGGGTGGCTGCCCGCCCCTACGAGCCTCGAATCAAATCAATGCTGAGCCCACGGCAAAATCGGAATCGCCGTCACCGCATTCTGCGGACTGCCTTCGATCAGGCGGTCGCTATAGACCAGGTACACCAGGGTATTGCGCTTCTTGTCGAGAAATCGCACCACCTGCATGGTCTTGAACACCAGGGACGTGCGCTCCTTGAACACCTCGTCACCATCCTTGAGCTCACCCCTGAAGCTGATCGGCCCGACCTGACGACAGGCAATGGACGCCTCGGCACGATCCTCGGCCAACCCCAGGCCACCCTTCACTCCGCCGGTCTTGGCGCGCGACAGGTAGCAGGTCACACCATCGACCTTCGGATCATCAAAGGCCTCGACCACAATACGGTCATTGGGCCCGACAAACTTGAACACGGTCGATACCTGACCAATCTCTTCGGCCGAAGCCAATAGCGGCATCGCCAGCAACAACCCCAACAAGCCCTTTGCCATGCGCATGCGCTTTTCCTTCACTCAAACCAGAATCAGGTTATCGCGGTGAACCAGTTCCGGCTCCGCCATGTAACCCAGCAAACCGACAATCGCCTCGGACGATTGACCGATGATTTTTTGCGCCTCCAGGGCGCTGTAGTTAGCCAGGCCACGGGCAATCTCGCGACCGTCCGGCGCCACGCACACCACCATTTCGCCACGGCGGAAGCTGCCCTGGACCAGTTTGACGCCGACTGGCAGCAAGCTCTTGTTGCCCTGGGACAAGGCCGAAACCGCGCCCGCATCCAGCACCAGCGTGCCGCGCGTCTGCAAGTGCCCCGCCAACCACTGCTTGCGCGCCGCCAGCAGGCCACGCTCAGGCGACAGCAAGGTGCCGATACGCTCGCCCGCCTTCAGGCGATCCAGCACCCGCTCCAGGCGCCCGCCCACGATGATCGTGTGCGCACCGGAACGCGCCGCCAGCCGCGCCGCACGCAGCTTGGTCTGCATACCGCCACGCCCCAGCGCGCCGCCCGTACCGCCAGCCACCGCATCCAGCGCCGGATCATCGGCACGCGCCTCGTAAATCAGCTGGGCATCGGGGTTATTCCGCGGATCAGCGTCGAACATGCCATCACGGTCCGTGAGAATCACCAACAGGTCAGCCTCGACCAGGTTGGCCACCAGTGCCGCCAGGGTATCGTTGTCGCCGAAGCGGATTTCGTCGGTGACCACCGTATCGTTCTCGTTGATCACCGGGATGACCTTGAGATCGACCAGCGCGCGCAGGGTGCTGCGAGCATTGAGGTAACGCTTGCGATCGGACAAGTCATCATGCGTCAGCAGGATCTGCGCAGTGTGCCGGCCATGCTCGGCGAAGCTCGACTCCCAAGCCTGCACCAGGCCCATCTGGCCAATAGCGGCCGCCGCCTGCAACTCATGCATTGCACTGGGTCGTGCAGTCCAGCCCAGACGACTCATGCCCGCCGCCACCGCCCCCGAGGACACCAGCACCAACTCGACGCCCGCCTCGTGCAGCACCACCATCTGCTCAACCCAGACGCCCATTGCCGCGCGATCCAGACCCTTGCCGTCAGCCGTCAGCAAAGCGCTGCCGATCTTCACGACCCAACGCTGCGCACCTGTCACCTTGCTCCGCATGATCTTCAACCTTAGCTTGAGGACAGCACGACCCAGTGCTGCCCATAACGTTATTCGTGACTACCGATTTCCAGATACTAAAACGCCGCTCCAGGGAGCGGCGCTTAAGTTTATCGCAACGTATCAGTCACGCACGTAAATGATTTCCGGACCATCTTCGTCATCCACATCTTCTTCATCCCAGTCATCGTCACCGATGTCATGGACCGACTTCACGCCGCTGCGGCGCAGGGCACGCTGGTCATCCAGGGCCTGCAGCTGGGCACGCGCTTCATCTTCGATGCGCTGGTCAAGATCGGCCAGCTCTTCGCGGTACGCCGGATCGTTGGCCAGGCGATCAGCACGATCTTCCAGGTAACGCATGATGTCGCGAGTCAGGCGCTCGGTGCCTTCTTTGGCGATAGCCGAGATGACGTAGACCGGACCGGTCCACTCCAGGCGATCGACGATCTCCTTGACGCGCTCTTCGTGCTCTTCCTCAAGAATCTGGTCGCACTTGTTCAGCACCAGCCAACGATCACGCTCAGCCAGGGACGGGCTGAACTTGGTCAGCTCGCTGACGATCACTTCAGCGGCATCGGCTGCACTGGTTTCATCCAGCGGCGCCATGTCGACGAGGTGCAACAGCAGGCGGGTACGCGATAAGTGCTTGAGGAAACGAATCCCCAGGCCGGCGCCATCCGAAGCACCCTCGATCAGACCCGGGATGTCGGCAATGACAAAGCTTTTCCAGCGATCGACACTGACCACGCCCAGGTTTGGCACCAGGGTGGTGAACGGGTAATCGGCAACTTTCGGCTTGGCAGCCGACACCGAACGGATAAAGGTACTTTTACCGGCGTTAGGCAAACCCAGCAGGCCGACGTCCGCCAACACTTTCATTTCCAGCTTGAGGTCACGCTGCTCGCCCGGCTTGCCCGGCGTAGTCTGGCGTGGCGCCCGGTTGGTACTGGATTTGAAACGGGTGTTACCCAGACCGTGCCAGCCACCATGCGCCACCAACAACCGCTGACCAGCCTTGGTCAGGTCGCCGATAACTTCCTGGGTTGCCGAATCGATCACCGTGGTACCGACCGGAACCCGCAAAACCAGCTCTTCACCCTTCTTGCCGGTGCAGTCAGTGCTGCCGCCGTTGGCGCCACGCTCAGCATCGAAGTGCCGGGTGTAACGGTAGTCCACCAAGGTATTGAGGTTTTCGTCGGCGATCATGTAGACCGAGCCGCCATCACCCCCATCACCACCGTTCGGACCACCGTTCTCGATGAATTTTTCCCGACGGAAGCTCATGCAACCATTGCCGCCATCGCCAGCTTTTACTCGAATCGATACTTCATCAACAAACTTCATAACAAAACGCCTCTCGCCATACGGACGAGCCGAAAAAACCAAGACATAAGACTCTTGCAAAAATGAGCGCAGCGACCTCAAGCAACGACCGCAAACCCACTGCTTTCGCCCATCACAAACAGCTTTGCAAGAGACTCACCCCACAAACGAAAAAGCCCCGTCGCAAGACAGGGCTTTTCCAGCAACTACGTAATTATGCCGCGACGACTGGAGTCTTCGGGACAATGCTCACGTAACGGCGGTTGAAAGCGCCTTTTACTTCGAACTTGATCACGCCGTCGATTTTAGCGAACAGAGTGTGATCTTTGCCCATGCCAACGCCGTAGCCAGCGTGGAATTGGGTGCCGCGCTGACGCACGATGATGTTGCCCGGAATGATAACCTGGCCGCCATACATCTTCACGCCAAGGCGTTTGGCTTCTGAGTCGCGACCGTTACGGGTACTACCACCAGCTTTTTTGTGTGCCATGAGTTCAATTCTCCTAGTGAGGAATTAGGCTGAAATTAAGCCTGAATACCGGTGATTTTGATCTCGGTGTACCACTGGCGGTGGCCCATACGCTTCATGTGGTGCTTACGACGACGGAACTTGATGATGCGGACTTTATCGTGACGACCTTGGGAGATCACTTCAGCCACAACGGTAGCGCCAGCAACAACTGGAGCGCCGATATTCACGTCGTCGCCATTGGCAACCAACAGAACGCGATCAAAAGTAACGGATTCGCCGGTAGCGATTTCCAGTTTTTCGATCTTCAGGTATTCACCTGGAGCAACTTTGTACTGCTTGCCACCAGTAACGATTACTGCATAAGACATGGTATTTCTCCGATAATCCTGCTCACCCAGCTCTTTATAAGAAGAGGTATTGGCTGGCATGGCTGCATAAGGCTGGAAGGCCGGTTTGCAATTGCGTAAGGCAGGTGCTGCCCAGGAAGTTCAGGGTGCGCGATTGTACGCAAGCCACGAGCGCGTTGCAAGGGGCCGTCCATCGTGCCTTGACACCCGCTGGCGTGGGTCCTAGCATGCCGCGCAACCCTTATGGAGCACCTGTCGCTGATGCAACCCCAAGCTTTCTACCGCGCGGTGGCGGACGATTTTAGCGCCGTCGACGGCATCATCAAGAAGCAGCTGACTTCCCGAGTGCCGCTGGTATCGAAAATCGGCGACTACATCACCTCGGCTGGCGGCAAACGCCTGCGTCCTTTATTAGTGCTGCTGTGCGGCAAGGCCCTGGGTCGCGAAGGCGATGACATGCGCCTGCTGGCAGCCACTATCGAGTTCCTGCACACCGCCACCCTGCTGCACGACGACGTGGTCGACATGTCCGGTATGCGCCGTGGCCGCTCGACTGCCAACGCCATGTGGGGCAATGCCCCGAGCGTGTTGGTCGGCGACTTCCTGTATTCGCGCTCGTTCGAGATGATGGTCGAACTGGGCTCCATGCCGGTGATGAAGATCCTCTCCCAGGCCACGCGGATCATCGCCGAAGGCGAAGTCCTGCAGCTGTCCAAGGTGCGCGACGCCAGCACCACCGAAGAAACCTACATGGAAGTCATTCGCGGCAAGACCGCGATGCTCTTCGAAGCCTCGACCCACAGCGCTGCTGCCCTCGCGGGTGCAACCCCGGAGCAGAGCGAAGCCCTGCGCACCTTTGGTGATCACCTGGGCGTGGCATTCCAACTGGTCGACGACCTGCTCGACTATCGCGGCGATGCCGAGAGCCTGGGCAAGAACGTCGGCGACGACCTGGCCGAAGGTAAGCCGACCCTGCCGCTGATCTACACCATGCGCGAAGGCACGCCAGAACAGGCAGCCCTGGTGCGCAAGGCGATCCAGAAAGGCGGCATCGAAGACCTGGAGAGCATCCGCGCCGCTGTGGAGGCCTCAGGCTCGCTGGAATACACCGCGCAATTGGCGCGCGACTATGTAGCCCGCGCGATCAAGTGCCTGGAAATGCTGCCGGCCAGCGAGTACCGCGATGCCCTGGTTGAGCTGAGCGAGTTCGCGGTCGCCCGCACGCACTAAGGGATATCTGTAGGAGCGAGCTTGCTCGCGAAGGTCGCCAACGATAACGCGTGCATCCTGAATGAACGTGGTGTCATTGAGTTCTTCGCGAGCAAGCTCGCTCCTACAGGTGTTGCATCGCCCTCTCCCGCTTAAAACCCTATATAATGTGCGCTTTTTAGCCATCCTGAACTCAAGGAGCTTTAGTGAGCACGTTGCCACCCTGCCCGAAATGCAATAGCGAATACACCTACGAAGACAGCGCCCAACTGATCTGCCCGGAGTGCGCCCACGAATGGTCCGCCAACGGCGAAGCCGAGGCGGCGTCCGATGAAACTGTGAAAAAGGATTCGGTCGGCAACGTCCTGCAAGATGGCGACACCATCACCGTGATCAAGGACCTCAAGGTCAAGGGCACCTCGCTGGTGGTCAAGGTCGGCACCAAGGTCAAGAACATCCGCCTGTGCGATGGCGACCACGACATCGACTGCAAGATCGATGGCATCGGCCCGATGAAACTCAAATCCGAGTTCGTCAGAAAAGTCTGAGCCTGCTGCAAGCCATCGCGCGTCCGCGCGGGATGGCTGCTCCCCCCCCCTCGCAAGCCTTCCTCCCGCCCCAATAGCAAAACGCCAGCCGTTTTGATCCTGAGCAATCCCCGCGCACAAAATCCGCAGAAACCGCCAATAGGCACTTGCTATTAATTGAATAAGAATTATTCTCATCAAACCACTAGAAAGGAGATGAGCATCATGACTTACTTGATCGATGCATGGCTGGACCGCCCACACCCTTACCTCAGGATCCTGCATCGGGAAACCGGGGAAGTCTGCGCTGTACTGGAAGAAGAAGCCTTGAGCGAACTGCAGGACCAGGGCGACCTCGACCTCAATGGCCTGAGCTCCAGCGAACCGGTGGTGCTCAAGGAGCTGGTGCGCAACCTGTTTCTGTTCTGCTATGCCCGGGCATTGCGCCCGACGCATGATCTGACGCACAAGATCGAAATATGATGCAGCACAAAAAACTGTGGGAGCTAGCGCCCGCAAGCGAGCGCTCGCTCCCACATTAGCCCGATGTCATATCGGGCCGGGTATTACAGAACGTCCAGCAGCTCGACGTCAAATACCAGAACGCTGTGCGGCGGGATGCTGCCAACGCCTTGAGCGCCGTAAGCCAATTCGCTCGGCACGTACAGACGCCATTTGCTGCCTGCGTTCATCAGTTGCAGGGCTTCGGTCCAGCCAGCGATCACGCCGCCAACCGGGAATTCTGCAGGTTGACCACGATCGTAGGAGCTGTCGAACACAGTGCCGTCGATCAGGGTGCCGTGGTAGTGAGTACGCACGGTGTCTTCGCGGGATGGCTTGGCGCCTTCACCGGCAGTCAGGACTTCAAATTGCAGACCGGAAGCCAGGGTGGTGATGCCGTCACGCTTGGCGTTTTCAGCCAGGAATGCCAGGCCTTCACCCGCCGCTGCTTCAGCCTTGGCTGCCGCTTCGGCTTGCATGATTTCACGGATGACCTTGAAGCTGGCCGACATGGCTTCCTGGCCAACGCGGCTTTCCTTACCGGCGAAAGCGTCGGTCAGACCTGCCAGGATTGCGTCCAGGCTAACGCCCGGTGGCGGGTTGTCGCGCAGCTGGTCGCCCAGCTGACGGCCGATGCCGTAGCTGACGCGGGTTTCGTCGGTGGACAGATTTACTTCGGACATGACACTGCTCCGCTGTGCGGACGGCCCGAGACATTGCCGTGCGTGCACAGCGCATCCCGGAGCGCCCGGAACCAAAAGGGCGAGCAGACTAGCACAGATGCCCGTGCCGTGATCAGGGGGCCAGCGTCCTCAAGCCGAACGGAAGGCGATCGGCACTTTCAGGCTGTCCTCGCTACTGGCGCCCAATCCGCACATCTCGTCGTGGACCGAGGTGTGAACCAGATTGAACGGTAACTTGGGAAAGGCGTGGAGCATTTGCCGCGCATGCTCCACCGAGCGCAGGTGCATCATCTGGCCATGGGTGTCGCTCAGCGGGTAGGCCGCGCCGTGCATCCGCGCCTCGAGGAGATAGATCCCGCCTTCCATGGAGATCAGGTTCAGCTCATCGACCTTGCCGGCGATGGCATAGGCGTTCAACTCTTGCAGGTTCATGTGCACACCCCGTGCATTGGCGAGCCAGGACCCTTACAGGGATAAGCCTCGACGCACCAAAGCACAAGCCGACAACGCTGCCGCCCGTCCGTTTACCACCTGCGGGGTAATCAGTGCTTGGTCAGTTTGTCCAGGTAGCCCATGGCGAACGCCGAAATCACGAACGTCATGTGAATGATCACGTACCACTTCAGGTGCTCGGGATCGACGTTCTTGGCGTCCATGAAAATGCGCAGCAAGTGGATCGAGGAAATCGCCACGATCGAGGCCGCGACTTTCATCTTCAGCGAAGACGAATCCATGGTGCCCAGCCAGTTGAGCTTTTCCTTGGATTCATCGATATCCAGCTGGGACACGAAGTTTTCATAGCCGGAGATCATCACCATCACCAGCAGGCCGCCCACCAGGGCCATGTCGATCAGCGACAGCAGGACCAGGATCAGGTCCGACTCGGCCATCGAGAAGACGTTGGGGATAACGTGGAAGACTTCCTGAAAGAACTTCAGGGCCAGGGCCAGCAAACCCAGGGACAGGCCGAAGTAGATAGGGGCCAGCAACCAGCGCGAAGCGTACATTGTGTTTTCGATAAAGCGTTCCATTAAATCTCACACCAAGGCTGGAAATGGCGGCGAGTATACCAGCCGCTCAAACACCCATAAACCGCTGGCAAATCCATAACCTGGAAGTCTGACCGAGGGTTTTCTGCTAGTGTCCAAAGCGTTCGCACCCACGTGCGTCGTACGGGAATACTGGAAAATGGATGTGCGCTTACCCTTGACGACGATCGGCCTGTGCCTGGTGGCGCTGCTCAGCGGCTGCTCGCCCGCGGACGAAAAGCCTGCGCAAAGCCTTGAAGACAAGACCGTCCAGTTCGAAAAGTCACTGGACGCCATCACCGACCCCAAGCTCAAGGATGCCGTATCCAGTCTCGGCGGCTCCCTGCTGCTGCTCGAACGCGCCCAACAGAAGCTGGCCGCCAAGCCGGTCGAAACCGAGTACGGTGACGACGCCATGGCGTTGCTCCGGCACTACGCAAGCCCGCAGGCGCTGGTCGACACCTACATCAATGGCCTGATCGTCCTGCGCAAGGATGCCAGCTCCGACTACCTGACCGACCTGCAACCGGTGTTCCCGTTCAACTTCAACATGCCCTCGGAGTTTCCCTTCCCCCACGGCCTGGAATGGCAATCGGTCACTCTTAGCAACAAGCAGGTCATCCCCTTCCAGGCCGAATGGTCGGAAACCGACCCCGGCATCCAGCTGAGCCCTTCAAGCTCGAGCTTGACCGCCCCGGATGACCTGACCCTCGCCTACCCCTTTGTCGAGGGACTGGAGGTGGCCAACAGCAGCCAGCCACAACCCCTGACCCTGCAAGGCAAGGTCGAAGTGATCGCACCGCACAAGGTCGCGACCTTCAACCTGAGCAAAAAGGACATCGGGCTTACACGGACCGAGGCCAACCTCAGCGTCACCCTGCACAGCCTCGAGAACAACTACGCCGAAATCACGGTCGACAACCGCGCAGCGCTGGCCCCAGAGGTCGGCGACACCCCGCTCAATCCACTGATCGTCCAGGCCCGGGACCAGACCGGGCAGTTCCTCGCACGCGCCGGCTCGATCAACGAAGACTCAGCACAAATAGCCTTCTATCAAAACCAACTGGCCGAGATGCAAAAACAGACCGCCTGGAGCGAGGCACTGGAAAAGCAGCTTAATGACGAACTGCAAGCCTTCGAGCGCCAGCAGAGCCATCATTACACCAAGGTCTACTTCAATGGCCCCATCGACAGCCTGGAAGTCAACGTGCTGGATTTTTCCGCCGCCACCGTGACCCGCAAGGAACTGGATCTGCCCGTCAGGCGTTTTGACCGCAACACCACCGACAAAACCATTCAAAGCCTCACCCCGCCCGTGGTGGTCTATGACGACCAGGCCGGCAACTGGCTCAAAGGCGCGAGCCTGGACGCGCAGCAACTGAAAAACAGCATTCGCATCACCCAGTCGGTGGAGGACGCCAGTGCCGCGCGCATTCAGTTCGACCACCCCAGCAGCTTCAACGATGAACTGCTCGGTAGCTCATTCAGCCCCGGCCCGACTCCGTTGACCTTCTTCACCCAGGATGACAATGGCCTGCGTGGCACTCCCATCGAGTTGCCAGCCGAAGCCTTCGAAATCGATCCATTACACGCCACCATCACCTACGACCTGACCCTGTTCCCCGAAACCCCGGCCTACGCCGTGGGCTCCATGCCACTGTTTCTCGCCGATATTGAAAAGCACAGCCTCGACGCCAGCAAATTACCCAAAGGCCTGGAGCTCAGGGGTAACGCCCTGCTGGTCGACCAGAAAGTATTCCCCGCGCAGGACTGGCGCTTCTTCGCCAAGGACGCGAGCGGCAACTACCTGAAGGAGATTTTGCTGGTCAGTCATGACGCCAACACAGAGGGCCCCGCAGTGCTGGACGTGCACTACTTCTATGGTCAGCCGAGCCAATTGGAAAGCTACCAGCGCACCGACCTGGAAACCATCGAGTATGGCTTTGAGGTCAAGCTCGACAAGGTGCAGAACCCCACCCCTGCCGAGTGAGGTCAATGCCTTGGAGTCGAATCGAAACCATCCTGGTTGCGGTACCGGCCGCCGTTGATTTCCCGTAGCTGGGCTTGCAGGTGCAAGCACCAGATCTGCGGGTCGTCGGCCAGTTGATAACCATGCAGAGTCAGGCTTTCAACGATGGTATCGAGTATCGATTCAGCCACAAAAGGGCCATGAAACGGGCCTTGGGCCTTGATCGCCGAAGGCTGTTCGCCTGCCATGCCGGCAGCAAACAGCAAGGTCCACATGCCAGTATCGCCGGCGAGCGGGCGCACACTGCATTCGATCCGGGTCACGAGACCCAGGCATTGGCGGGTAAGGCAGAGGTTGCGCGACATGGCGGCGACCCTCGATAGATCCGGTATTCAGCCTCCACGCGAAGGCTGTCTCGATCCAGTGATAACTGTCGATATCCTAGACCTGAGCATAGAAGAAAAGTCGAATCAGCAAGTTGCCGAGGGTAACGAAGCGCCGAATGGTCGCTGTTGGTTTTTTGACGTCATTCGCTGCGCCATAAAAAAGGAGCAAGGCTTACCCACGAAGGCGTCATTTCGTACGCATTCGCGGGTAAGCCTTGCTCCTACAGCGGGTAGATGACTGGGATCAAGCCGGCTTGGCTTCGGCCAGCGCCTCCTGCGCCAGTTCTTTCTCGGCCTCCTTCAAGTCCTCTTCGCTGATCATTTCCGCGATCACTCGCAAACGCTCCACCACCCGTGCGTTGACGCTGCCCTCAGGGAACTGGCCCTCCTCGTCCGGCTCACCGGCCGGCTCGCCAACCAGCAGGCTCAATGCCTCGTCGGCCTGGCGCACCGCATACACATGGAACTGCCCGGCCCGCACCGCCGCCAGGACCTTCTCATCGAGCATCAGCGTGGCCACGTTGGCCTGCGGGATGATTGCGCCCTGCTCACCGGTCAGTCCGCGAGCTTCGCACAGCCGGAAGAAGCCTTCGATTTTCTCGTTGACCCCACCCACTGCCTGTACTTCGCCGAACTGGTTGATCGAGCCGGTGATGGCGAAGCACTGCTTGAGCGGCGTCTTCGACAAGGCCGAGATCAGCGTACATGCCTCGCCCAACGACGCACTGTCGCCGTCGACATAACCGTAGGACTGCTCCAGGGCAATACTCGCCGAGATCGCCAACGGGAATTCCTGGGCATAACGACTGCCCAGGTAACCGGTGAGGATCATCACGCCCTTGGAGTGAATCGGCTGCCCGAGGTTGACCTCACGCTCAATGTCGACGATGCCACTGCCACCCGGGTAGACCGTCGCGGAAATCCGCGCCGGAACGCCGAAGGCCGAGTCACCCACTTCCAGCACCGTCAGCCCGTTGCACTTGCCCACGGCCGCGCCAGCGGTGTCGATCAGGATGATCCCCGCCAGCATGTCATCGAGAATCCGTGCCGAGACGCGCCCGGTACGGGTGGCCTTGGCCTTGAGTGCACGCTCGATATGCCCGGCGTCGGTCATTTCGTCGCCGGCCAGGTGCCGGATGAAGTCCGCCTCGCTGACCAACTGGAACAGGTCGCCGATGCGTGCCGACAAACGCCCCTGGTGCTCGGCCAGGCGCGCACTGTAAGTCGCCAGGCGCGCCACCGCATCGGCGGTCAGCGGGGCCATGCCTTCTTCCGAAGTGCGAGTCTTGAGCAACTGGGCGAACTGCTCCAGGCTCTCGTCGACCATTGGAATGTCTTCGTCGAAATCCACCAGCACCCGGAACATCTCCTGGAAGTCTGGATCCAGGTCCTGCAGCGTGTAGTACAACTGGCGGGCGCCAATGATGACCACCTTGACCTGCAACGGAATGTGTTGCGGCGTCAGCGTCACCGTGGCCAGGCGGCCCATCTCCCCGAGTGGCGATTCCATTTTCAGCTTGCGCGACTGCAGGGCACGCTTGAGCGCATCCCACACGAACGGCTCGCTGAGCATTTTTTCCGCTTCCAGGATCAGGAACCCACCATTGGCCCGGTGCAAGGCACCGGGTCGCAGTTGACGATAGGTGGTATAGAGCGCGCCCTGATCGGTGCTGTACTCGATGCGGCCGAACAGGTTTTCGTAGGTCGGGTGCGGTTCAAACACCACCGGCGCACCGCCACTGACCGAATGCCCCACCACCAGGCTCGGCGCGTATTGCTCCTCCAGCAGTTTGCGAGCGACGGCGTCGGTCTTGCTGTCGTCGACCAATTGCTCGACCACGGTCTTGAGCAAGTACACCTGCATCGCCTGCAGGTAACCGCACACCGCTGCATTTTCCGCGTACTTTTCCGACAGCGGCGCAAGCAATGGCTGCAAGGCCAGGGTGATGGTTTCTTCGTTCAGGTGACGCATCTGATTGCTGGATTCACGCTTCCACTGCGGCAGGCTGGCGAGCTCCTCGTTGAGTCGCTCTTCCAGCCCGGAAATATCTTCGTGGAACTGCTCGCGCACTGCTTCCGGCAACTGGGCGAACTCAGCCTCATCCAGCGCCTTGCCCTCACTCATCGGAGTGAAGGCGATATTGGTGCTGTCGCGGTACAACGCGACTTCTTTCTCCAGTGCCAGACGCTCGATCACATCCAGTGCACGGTCGTAGCGCTGGTTGAACGCGCGGTCGATGGCGCTTTTCTTTTGCTGGTAGGACGGGTGTTCAAAGACCGCAGGAAAGGTCGCGAGTAAGTTGTCGATCAGGCCATTGATATCGGCGATGAATGCACCGGCCGTGCCCGAGGGCAACTCCAGGGCGCGGGGTTCGCGTGGCTCATCGAAATTGTTGACGTAGACCCAGTCCGCCGGGGTCTGCAGGCGCTTGCCTTCGGCCTTGAGGTAGCGTTTGACGAACGAGAACCGACCAGTGCCAGGCTCACCCATGACAAACACGTTGTAACCGGGGCGTGGCATGGCCACACCGAACTGCAAGGCTTCGACCGCGCGTTCCTGGCCGAGCACACCGCGAAAAGGCTCCAGATCATTGGTGGTAGAGAAGCTGAACTGTTCAGCGGAAAACGGACGGGTCAGCGCTTCGGGCGCTAGACGCAAGCTGGCAGCAACAGGATCAGGCATCGGGCTTCCTTACATCAGGCGGGGCAGTTGGAGGCATTCTGGCGCTGCCTGCACCTGACTGGCAAGGCGCGCCTTGGGTAAAAGCATAGTCAAACGCCGAACCCTACCCAGGCGCCGGCTAAATCACTGGTTTGAGGAATATTTTTCCAAAAAACCACGGAACCCACGGAACCTGCCTAAACTCCAAACTGCGCGGCTGGACTAATAACCGGCCCACTGATGCCAAGTTGGCCTCAGAACTCCTGTCCATTGGTACGCACATAAAGAGAACAAAGCTATGAAACGGATTCTTCTTGGTACTCTCTTCACCGCTGTATCCCTCAACGCCATGGCGCAGGCGCCAGGCGGTCCGGATTGCGGTTGGGGCAACATGCTGTTTGAAGGTCAGCGTGGCACCCCGGCTCACTTCCTGGCTTCCACCACCAACGGCACCTCCGGCAACGCCACGTTCGGCATGACCTCCGGCACCAACGGCTGCGCGACCAACGCTGCGCTGACCTATGGTGGCAAGTCCTGGTTCGCCATGAACGGCATGATAAACGAGCTGTCCGAAGACATGGCCAAGGGTCAGGGTGAAGCACTGACCACTTACGCTGTGGTCCTGGGCGTCGCACCGGAAGACCGTGCGCACTTCGCCGCCGTTACCCACGAACATTTCCAGCAGATCTTCAGCAAGGCTGACGTGACCGCTGAAGATGTGCATACCAATACCCTGGCCGTACTCAAGGCCGATACTCGCCTGGCCAAATACGCCACCCCAGCTTAAGCTCGACCTCACCCGCCCTCTCACCGGGGCGGGTTTTGTTTTTTGGACCTGACTGCATTTGGTCTTTATTTTTTCGACTTAAGTTGCCCACCATGCTCAAACGCCTTGCCTGTCTGGCGCTGTTTGTCTGCGCCCCGCTGTCCGCCGCGCCCCACCTCGACAACCAACGCCTGCAGCAACTGGCCAACGACCCGTTCTGGATTTCCCTGGGCCACTACGAAACCGCCAAGCTGGGCGGCTGGCGCAGCTACATCAGCGACCACAAATTTTTCCTGGCCCGCGACGGTGCCGAACACCCGGATACCGAACTGGCGGCCACCGTACAGGCGCTGTATGCCCCGGCCAGCCTCGGCCAGCAACATGCACAATGCGTTTACCCGGCGCGTACCCGCTGGCTGCAGGCGCAACTGCAGCTCAACGACCTGCCCGCGGTGGACTGCAGCGAATTCAAGCAATGGTTCAAGGATGTCTCGCCCCACAGTGCGGTGATGATTTTCCCTGCGGCCTACCTCAACAGCCCGTCTTCTATGTTCGGCCACACGCTGTTGCGGATCGACCAGGCCGGCGTACAAAGCGACAACACTGCCCTGCTCAGCTATGCGATCAACTTCGGCGCCTACATTGAGGGCTCGGACAACAGCATCCTGTATGCCTGGAAGGGTTTGATGGGCGGCTACCCAGGCTTGTTCGCCCTGGTCCCCTACCAGGAAAAACTCTCGGAATACCGCAGCCTGGAGAACCGCGACCTGTGGGAGTACCGGCTGAACCTGACCCAGGTCGAAACCGAGCGCATGGTCGAGCACGTCTGGGAACTGAAGCAGATCCAGTTCGACTATTTCTTCTTCGATGAAAACTGCTCTTACCGCCTGCTGGAGCTGCTGCAGGTGGCACGACCGGGGCTCAAGCTGACCGAACAATTCCCACTGACGGCCATTCCCACCGACACCGTCAAGGCGGTGAAAGATGCCGGGCTGGTGGAAAAAATCGACTATCGGCCGTCCCGCGAGCGCGAGTTGCTGAGCCGCGCCGAAACACTGTCTGACGAAGAGCAGCAGTGGGTGCTGAAGGTCAGCGCCGACCCGCAACAATTGCAGGCACCCGCCTGCAAGGCCCTGCCACGGGACCGCCAGGCACTGATCATCGACGCCGCCTACCGCCTGGAACGCTACCGCGCCAATGGCCAGGAGCGCGACCCGGCACGAGCGCAACGCAGTTTCGAACTACTGCGGGCGATCAACCAGAATCCACCACCGGAGCTAGCCATCGAGCGCCCGGGCCTGCCGGAAGACGGGCACCAATCACGCACCTGGCAGGCGGGTATCGGTACCCGTGGCGACCAGGCGTTCGGTGAATATGGCCTGCGCATGGCGTATCACGACCTCAACGACAATGCCGAGAGCTTCCCGCTGGGCGCACAGATTGAGATCCTGCAGATGAAATTGCGCCAGTACGAGGGCAACCAGTGGCAGTTGCAACAACTGGACCTGGCCACCATCCGCTCCCTGACGCCACGCAACGAGCTCCTGCAACCCTGGTCCTGGCAAGTTACCGGCGGCCTGGAACGGGTGCCGGGCAAGCACGATGACGAGACCCTGGTCAGCCATGTCAACGGCGGTGCCGGCGGTACCTGGCAATTGGGCGACGATGTGCTGGGGTTTGCCCTTGGCACGGTGCGGGTCGAACACAACAATGACTTCGCCGAGTTCATCTCGCCGGCGGCCGGCTTCAACAGTGGCCTGCTGTGGCGCAACCCACTGGGCAACCTGAGCCTGGAAACCCGCGGCGATTTCTTCACCAACGGCGAGGTGCGCCGTAGCCTGAGCCTGAACCAGCAGTGGGAACTGTCGCGCAACCTCGGCCTGCGCCTGAGCGCCCAGCGCGAATTCAGCCACCTCGCATCGGCGCAGAACGAGGTGATGCTGGAGCTGAAGTGGTATCACTATTGAGCGGCCTTTAGGCGCATGCCTTCGCTGACCAGCCCCCCAAAAAACACGAACGGAAAATACATGGACGTCCACTGCCACACTCTCGAAGAAGTACGCACCCATATCGATCGCCTGGACCGGCAGATCGTCACCCTGCTGGCCGAACGTGGTGCCTATGTGGCGCAGGCGGCCCGCTTCAAGAAAGACGTTGATGCGGTCAAAGCGCCGCAACGGGTGGAACAGGTCATCGCCAAGGTGCGCGCGTTATCCGAGC
This sequence comes from Pseudomonas sp. NPDC087626, assembly GCF_044743405.1. NCBI lineage: Bacteria > Pseudomonadati > Pseudomonadota > Gammaproteobacteria > Pseudomonadales > Pseudomonadaceae > Pseudomonas > Pseudomonas sp. NPDC087626. The sequence goes on along the minus strand of NZ_JBIUWJ010000008.1, from coordinate 100,600 downwards.
AAGTCGGCGCCCACCCCAATGTGACCGAACAGGTATACCGAGCCATGATCGCCGCGTTCATCGATCAGGAACTGACCGAGCACAGTCGCCTGGCAGGCGCGCCAACGGAATAATCACAGGCTTTTCACGGATCCCTGACTGCGTCAGATGCAGACTCTGCCGATCTACCGTTAAACACGGGTGCGGGAGTCTGGAATGTGGCGTGGTGCAGTTGTGCTGGGGTTACTGTGGATGGTCGCGGGCTGTCAGTCGACGCACCAGGAGCTGCTCGCCAGAGGTTACCCACCGGCCTACGCCGATGGTTTCGATGACGGTTGCAGCAGTGGCCGACAGGCAGCCGGGGCGATCAGCGGGGAGTTTCGCAAAGACGTACCGCGCTACCTCAACCAGGCGCCCTACGCCGAAGGCTGGAGTGACGGTTTTCGCCAGTGCCAGGCCATGCGCGAGAATCAGGAGCGCACCGACCACCAGAACGAACGGGATCGGGCCTGGCAGCAAGAGAAAGATCGTGACACAGCGCGGGCTTATCGCTCGCAGTAGGTCGCTTTTGAACAACCCAGGAAACTAAAAGCCTGCGAGCATGGCCTAAACCCCATACAGGGAGAACCGCCATGAGCCGCGCTTTCGTCAATGAAGATAACGCCGCCGCCCAAGCCGACCAGCCCGTCGAGCGCCAGGTCAGCAGCCAACCCAATTACGTCACCCCCGACGGCCTGCGCCAGTTGCAGGACAAGGTCGCCGAACTGCAGACCCTGCACAGCGCGCAGTCGGCCCTCGGTGAGCAAGCCGACCAGCAGCGCCTGGCGGATCTGCAGCGCGACCTGCGCTACTACCACCAACGCCTGCAAAGCGCTCAGGTCGTGCCCCCGGCCACCTCGACCGACAAGGTGCAGATCGGCAGTTGGGTGACCTATGCCGATGAGCAAGGCACTGAGCGGCGCGTGCAACTGGTCGGTGAAGACCAGGCTGTTGCCGCCCAGGGCCTGATCAACTGGAGCTCACCACTGGGCCGCGCATTGCTGGGCGCGCAACTCAATGATGAAGTGCTGTGGCAACGCCCCGCCGGCGATCAACTGATCGAAGTGATCCGCATCGAAGCCGCTTAAACCACGCCCTGGGCGAGCATTGCGTCGGCGACTTTGACGAAACCGGCGATGTTCGCGCCCTTGACGTAGTTGATCTGCCCGTTTTCTTCGCCGTAGTGCACGCATGCGTGGTGGATCGACTGCATGATGTTGTGCAACTTGCTGTCGACTTCACCGGCAGTCCACAGCAGGCGCATGGCGTTCTGCGACATTTCCAGGCCACTGACCGCGACACCGCCGGCGTTCGACGCCTTGCCCGGGGCGAACAGGATTCCAGCCTCGATGAAGATATCCACGGCCGCCAGGGTAGTCGGCATGTTCGCCCCTTCGGCGACACAGATGCAGCCATTGCGCAGCAAGGTGCGCGCAGCCTCGGCGTCCAGTTCGTTCTGCGTGGCACACGGCAGCGCGATGTCACACGCCAAGTCCCACGGGCTTTGTCCGGCACGAAACTCCAGGCCGAACCGTGCGGCCAGTTCGCTGATGCGGCCGCGCTTGACGTTTTTCAGCTCCAGCAGCGCCGACCATTGCTCCTCGCTCAGCCCACCCTCGCAGTACAGCGTACCTTCGGAGTCGGAGAGGGAAATCACCTGGCCGCCCAGGTCCATGACCTTGCGCGCTGCGTACTGCGCGACGTTGCCGGAGCCGGAGATTGCCACACGCTTGCCCTGCACCTTTTCACCGCGGCGCTTGAGCATTTCCTCGGCAAAGTACACGCAACCAAAACCGGTGGCCTCCGGGCGAATCAGGCTGCCGCCATAGCTCATGCCCTTGCCGGTCAACACGCTGGTGAACTGGTTGCTCAGGCGCTTGTATTGGCCGAACAGGAAGCCGATTTCCCGCGCGCCCACGCCGATGTCGCCGGCTGGAACGTCAACGTCCGAGCCGATATGGCGATACAGCTCGCTCATGAAGGCCTGGCAGAAGCGCATCACTTCGGCGTCGCTCTTGCCCTTCGGATCGAAGTCCGAGCCGCCCTTGCCACCGCCCATCGGCAGTGAAGTCAGGGAGTTCTTGAACGTTTGCTCGAAGGCCAGGAACTTCAGCACACCCATGTTCACCGACGGGTGGAAACGCAGGCCGCCCTTGTACGGGCCGATGGCGCTGTTCATCTGGATCCGGAATCCGCGATTGACCTGCACCGCGCCGTGATCGTCGACCCAGGAAACGCGAAACACCACGGCCCGCTCCGGCTCACAGATGCGCTCCAGGATGCCGGAAGTCAGGTAGTGGGGATTGGCTTCGAGAAAGGGCCACAGGCTGCGTAGGACCTCTTCGACGGCCTGATGGAATTCAGGTTGGTCAGGGTCACGTTTTTTCAGGCGCGCAAGGAAGGATTCGACAGATTCGATCATGGAAAAGTCTCGGCAAATTTATTGTCGTTGGGAGAGATTGAGCCGGACTGTAACAAACGAGAGGAGCACCGGAACAGCGCAAAATGTCGCAGTTATGAAATTAAATGGTGCAATGGATATAACTTAAGCCAATTTTTGCGCCGTTTGTGCACAGAAACAGGGACCCAAGATCAGCATTTCGCACCATCAGTGACAGCGCCCTGGCGAACCGACCGCCATAAAAAACGGAGCCCGCAGGCTCCGTTATTTCATGCCACCAACCAATCAGGCCAGTTTTTTGTGGCGTACCCGGTGTGGCTGGGCAGCCGCTTCGCCAAGACGCTTTTTGCGGTCGGCTTCGTACTCGGTGTAGTTACCTTCGAAGAAGATCGCCTGCGAGTCGTCTTCGTACGCCAGGATGTGCGTCGCCACGCGGTCAAGGAACCACCGATCGTGAGAGATCACAATGGCGGCGCCCGGGAAGTCCAGCAGGGCTTCTTCCAGGGAACGCAGGGTTTCAACGTCGAGGTCGTTGGACGGTTCGTCGAGCAGCAGCACGTTGCCGCCCTCTTTCAGGGTCAGGGCCAGGTGCAAGCGACCACGCTCACCACCGGACAGGTCCTTGACGAACTTCTGCTGATCGCCGCCCTTGAAGTTGAAACGGCCCACGTAGGTGCGCGACGGGATCTCGTAGTTGCCGATGCGGATCTGGTCGGAACCGTCGGAGATCTGCTGGAACACAGTCTTGCTGCCATCCAGGTCTTCGCGGCTCTGGTCCACACACGCCAGTTGCACGGTTTCACCGACTTCGATGCTGCCCGAATCCGGCTGTTCCTTGCCCATCAGCATGCGGAACAGGGTGGATTTACCCGCACCGTTACCGCCGATCACGCCAACGATGGCGCCTTTAGGCATGGAGAACGACAGGTTGTCGATCAGCACGCGATCGCCGTAGCCCTTGGTGACGTTCTTGAACTCGATGACCTTGTCGCCCAGGCGCGGACCGGCCGGGATGTAGATCTCGTTGGTTTCGCTGCGCTTCTGGAATTCCTGCGACTGCATTTCTTCGAAGCGTTGCAGGCGAGCCTTGGATTTCGACTGACGGGCCTTGGCGCCTTTGCGCACCCATTCCAGTTCTTCTTTCATGGCCTTTTCGTGGGCCGACTGCTGCTTGGATTCGGCCGCCAGACGATCGGACTTGGCTTCCAGCCAGCCCGAATAGTTGCCTTCGTAAGGAATGCCCGCACCGCGGTCAAGTTCCAGAATCCAGCCGGCAACGTTGTCCAGGAAGTACCGGTCGTGCGTAATCGCTACCACAGTACCCGGGAAGTCGTGCAGGAAGTGCTCCAGCCAGGCCACGGAATCGGCATCCAGGTGGTTGGTTGGTTCGTCGAGCAGCAACATGTCCGGGGCGGACAGCAGCAGGCGGCACAGGGCCACACGACGCTTCTCACCACCGGAAAGGAATTCGACCTTGGCATCCCAGGCCGGCAGGCGCAGCGCATCGGCGGCGACTTCCAGTTGGCGTTCCAGGTTATGGCCATCGCTGGCTTGCAGGATGGCTTCGAGCTTGGCCTGTTCAGCGGCCAATTTGTCGAAGTCGGCGTCTTCTTCAGCGTACGCCGCGTAGACCTCGTCCAGGCGTGCCTGGGCGTTCTTGATCACGCTGACCGCTTCCTCGACCACTTCACGCACGGTCTTGGTCGGATCCAGGATAGGTTCCTGCGGCAGGTAGCCGATGTTCAGGTCCGGCATCGGACGAGCTTCGCCCTCGAACTCGGTGTCGACGCCGGCCATGATTTTCAGCAGCGTGGACTTACCCGAACCGTTGAGGCCGAGAACGCCGATCTTCGCGCCAGGGAAGAACGACAGCGAAATGTTTTTCAGGATTTCCCGCTTCGGCGGAACAACTTTGCCCAGCCGATGCATGGTGAAGACGTATTGAGCCATGGAGAACCTAGCGTCAGTAACGGTGGAATAAAGCGGGCCAAGCCCGTGTCAGGCCATGCGCGGCGCGGACATGGACCGGGGGTCGATGCCTGCTTGCGTAAAAAAGCCTGAATGTCTGGGGCTGGAACGCCCTGCGTAACCGGCAAAGCTACCTCAATGTGGCATACCCGTCCAGCCGGACGGGGCTGGCACTTTGCCACAACTCAAGGCATGCTAGCCGCCCTTCGGGCGTCAGGCTTATAGTGCACGTCGCGCCAGTCCAGCCCCACCGCAGGATTACAGATTGTCCAATGCCACTCCGCCTTCCTCCGCGCGCGCACTGAACCCTGCGACCGGATCGCCCCTGCGCGGGACGCTCAAAGGCGCCTTGGCGATGCTGGTGCTGCTGTTGCTCGGACTGTTGTTCTGGCAGTTGCTCGATCAGTTGCACGAAACCCAGAAAGACCAACGCCAGCACACCATCGACTACACCGCCGACCTGGCCGCCCAAGTCAGCCTGAACATGGCGCTGAATGCGCAGATCGCACTCAATCTGCTACCGATCGTCGAACAACCGCAAACTGCTGAGCAGCAACAGGCCCTGCTGCGCAAATTGCAGCAGTCGCTGCCGGATCTGCTCAGCGTGGCGCTGCTCAGCCCCTCGGGCAAAGTGCTCAAGGACAGCGCCAACACCACCCCGGATGCCGACTACCTGAACGAACTGGTCAGGCGCAGTCACGCCCAGGCGCACTATTTCAGCAACGCCAATGACGGTTCGGTGGTGCACCTGCTGCTGCATCAGGCCAGCGGCAACACTCGCGGCTACTGGGCCCTGCGCCTGCGACCGAATTTTTTCGCCGGCCTGGCCAAGCAGAGCGAAGGCACCCTACGTCCGCTGTGGCTGGTGGAAAACCGCATCAATCATCAAATCATCAGCCGTGAAGACCTGCGACCCTCGGCCCAGCCGAGCCTGCTGACCGCGCAGGACCAGGCCAACACCGTGCTGACCGTGCCGCTGAGCAGCAGCGACTGGCAACTGCGCGGCCTGTTCGACCGCCAGCGGGTGATCGAGGAGCTGCTGCCGGCCTTCATCGGTAAATGCCTGCTGGGGCTGGCACTGTCTCTGTTGCCGTTCATCGCCCTGTTGAGCATGCGCCGCCGCCAACACCAGTTGCATGAAGGCCGCAGGCGTTACCAGGACATTTTCGATGGCACCGGTGTTGCGCTGTGCGTACTGGATCTGTCGGGACTCCACAGCGCCTTCGATAAAACCCGGGTGCACGACAGCGAAACCCTGCGTGCCGCCCTGGACAGTCACGAACAACGTCAGTCACTGCTGCAGGAACTGCGCATCACCGAAGTCAACCAGGTGGCCTTGCACCTGCTCGGTGTCGAGTCCTGCGCGCAGGCCTGGCAACTGCTGATCGAAGGCCGGCCACTGGACGACAACAGCATTGGCGCCGCGCTGCTGGAGGCCGTGCTCAACCAGCAGGGCCAGTTGGAACTGGAAATCAAACTCAAGGATGACCAGGGCCAGGATCAACACCTGTGGCTGGTCCTGCACCTGCCCCAGGAGCAACCGGACTACCGCGCGGTGATCCTGAGCATCAACGACATCACCAGCCGCAAGCTGGTGGAACTGTCGCTACAGGAGCGTGAAAGCTTCTGGTCCGACGTGGTGCGCACCGTGCCCGATCACCTGTACGTCCAGGATGTGCTCAGCCAGCGCATGATCTACAGCAACCACCACCTGGGGCAGACCCTGGGCTACAACAAGTCCGAACTGCAACAGATGGGCGAGTACTTCTGGGAAATCCTCCTGCACCCGGAAGACGCCGAGCTCTACCACCGCCTGCGCGAGGAGCAACGCCAGGCCGGTTATCGCCAGTTGCGCCAGTGCCCGCTGCGCTTTCGCCACCGCGACGGCCAGTGGCGCTGCTTCGAAGTGCGCGAGCAGGCGTTGGCGCGGGATGCCGACGAGCAGGTCACGCGGATCATCGGCGTCGCCAAGGACATCACCGATCAGATCGAAGCCAGCGAATCCCTGCGCGACAGTGAGCAGCGCTACCGCATGCTCGCTGAAAGCATCAGCGACGTGATCTTCTCCACCAACAACACACTCGCGCTGAACTACGTCAGCCCATCGGTGCAGGCCGTGCTCGGCTATGACGCGAACTGGATCTTCCAGAACGGCTGGCAGTCCATCGTCGCCAACCCGCAGCAACTGACCGGCATCTACAGCCTGATGGACCGCGTCAGCCGGGCCTTGAACCAATCCGAACAACTGGCACAACTGCGCAGCCAGGTGCAGACCCAGCTATTCCTGTTCGACTGCCTGCGCGCTGATGGCCGCAAGATCCCGATCGAGTTGCGGCTGGTGCTGGTGTGGGACGAGCACGACGCCTTCGAAGGCGTGCTGGGAGTCGGTCGCGACATCAGCCAGCAACGGCGCGCAGAGAAAGACCTGCGCATGGCCGCCACGGTTTTCGAACACTCGACGTCGGCGATCCTGATCACCGACCCCGCCGGCTACATCGTGCAGGCCAACGACGCCTTCAGCCGGGTCAGTGGCTACGCGGTGTCCCAGGTCCTCGATCAACTGCCGAACATGTTGACCGTCGACGAGCAGCAGGAAGCGCACCTGGGCTACATCCTCAAGCAACTGCACCAGCACCGCAGCTGGGAAGGTGAAATCTGGCTCAAGCGCCGCAACGGCGAGCATTACCCGGCCTGGGTCGGCATCACCGCGGTGCTCGATGACGAGGGCGACCTGGCCAGCTACGTGTGCTTTTTCAGCGACATCAGCGAGCGCAAGGCCAGCGAGCAGCGGATTCACCGCCTCGCCTACTACGATGCCCTGACCCACCTGCCCAACCGCACCCTGTTCCAGGACCGCCTGCACACGGCCTTGCAAACGGCGCAGCGGCACAAGTCCTGGGTGGTGCTGATGTTCCTTGACCTGGACCGCTTCAAGCCGATCAACGACTCCCTGGGCCACGCTGCCGGCGATCGCATGCTCAAGGACATGGCCACCCGCCTGCTCGGCTGCGTCGACGACGATGACACCGTGGCCCGCATGGGTGGCGACGAGTTCACCCTGCTGCTGCAACCGCGCACCACCCGCGAACTGGCGCTGAACCGGGCGATTCATGTCGCCGAGCAGATTCTCGCCAGCCTGGTGAAGCCGTTTGTCCTCGAAGGCCGTGAGTTCTTTGTGACCGCCAGTATCGGCATCGCCTTGAGCCCGCAGGACGGCAACGAACTTAGCCAGTTGATGAAAAACGCCGACACGGCGATGTACCACGCCAAGGAACGCGGCAAGAACAACTTCCAGTTCTACCAGGCGGAGATGAACGCCAGCGCCCTGGAACGCCTGGAACTGGAAAGCGACCTGCGCCACGCCCTCGAGCAGAATGAATTCGTGCTGTATTACCAGCCGCAGTTCAGCGGCGATGGCAAGCGCCTGACCGGGGCTGAAGCCCTGCTGCGCTGGCAGCATCCGCGGCGCGGGCTGGTGCCACCGGGGGACTTCATTCCGGTGCTGGAAGAGCTCGGGCTAGTGGTGGACGTTGGTGACTGGGTGATCCGCGAGGCCTGTCAGCAACTCAAGCGCTGGCACCAGGCGCAGGTGCGCGTGCCGAAGGTCTCGGTGAACATTTCCGCGCGGCAGTTCTCCGATGGCCAGCTCGGCACCCGCATCGCCACCATCCTCAAGGACACAGGCCTGGCGCCGGCCTGCCTGGAGCTGGAGCTGACCGAAAGCATCCTGATGCGCGAAGTCAGCGAGGCCATGCAGATCCTCGCCGGCCTGAAGAACCTCGGCCTGAGCATCGCGGTCGACGACTTCGGCACCGGTTATTCATCGCTTAACTACCTCAAGCAGTTCCCGATCGACGTGCTGAAAATCGACCGCACCTTTGTCGACGGCCTGCCGTCTGGTGAGCAGGATGCACAGATTGCCCGGGCGATCATTGCCATGGCCCACAGCTTGAACCTGGCGGTGATCGCCGAGGGCGTGGAAACCCATGAGCAACTGGAATTCCTGCGTGAGCATGATTGCGACGAGGTGCAGGGTTATCTGTTCGGCAGGCCGATGCCGGCGGCGCGGTTTGAAGCGCAGTTCAGCAATGATGCGCTCTTCATGCTCGACTGACGTCCTGCACAGAGGCTGATGGCCTCATCGCGAGCAAGCTCGCTCCCACAGGATTTGGGGAGGCACATAAAATTTGTGGACCCCGAAAATCCCCTGTGGGAGCGAGCTTGCTCGCGATGGGGCCAGCATGATCACCGCTGATCCCGTCATGAAGCCCACTTGTCTGCGACATGATGTCGTTTCATATGCCAGACAAAAGCCATTGAGTTAGAATGCCTCCCTTTTCTGCCCCCACCCGATCCTTGAGGACCGCCATGTTCAGCCGTGATTTGACCATTGCCAAGTACGACGCCGACCTTTTTGCCGCCATGGAGCAAGAAGCTCAGCGCCAGGAAGAACACATCGAGCTGATCGCTTCGGAGAACTACACCAGCCCAGCGGTGATGGAAGCTCAAGGCTCGGTACTGACCAACAAGTACGCCGAAGGTTACCCGGGCAAGCGCTACTACGGCGGTTGCGAGTTCGTCGACGTGGTTGAGCAACTGGCAATTGATCGCGCCAAGGAACTGTTCGGCGCCGATTACGCCAACGTTCAGCCGCACGCCGGCTCCCAGGCCAACAGCGCCGTTTACCTGGCCCTGCTGTCGGCTGGCGACACCATCCTGGGCATGAGCCTGGCCCACGGTGGTCACCTGACCCACGGTGCCAGCGTTTCGTCCTCCGGCAAGCTGTACAACGCCATCCAGTACGGCATCGACGCCAACGGCCTGATCGACTACGACGAAGTCGAGCGCCTGGCGGTCGAGCACAAGCCAAAAATGATCGTCGCCGGTTTCTCTGCCTACTCGCAGATCCTCGACTTCCCGCGCTTCCGCGAAATCGCTGACAAGGTTGGCGCCTACCTGTTCGTCGACATGGCTCACGTAGCCGGTCTGGTCGCTGCAGGCGTCTACCCGAACCCGGTGCCATTCGCTGACGTAGTGACCACCACTACCCACAAGACCCTGCGCGGTCCACGTGGCGGCCTGATCCTGGCTCGCGCCAACGCCGACATCGAGAAGAAGCTGAACTCCGCAGTATTCCCGGGCGCCCAGGGTGGTCCGCTGGAGCACGTGATCGCCGCTAAAGCGATCTGCTTCAAGGAAGCACTGCAGCCTGAGTTCAAGACCTACCAGCAACAAGTGGTGAAAAACGCCCAGGCCATGGCCAGCGTGTTCATCGAGCGTGGTTTTGACGTGGTCTCCGGCGGTACTGAAAACCACCTGTTCCTGCTGTCGCTGATCAAGCAGGAAATCTCCGGTAAAGACGCCGACGCCGCTCTGGGCAAAGCGTTCATCACCGTCAACAAGAACTCGGTACCGAACGATCCACGCTCCCCGTTCGTCACCTCCGGCCTGCGCTTCGGCACCCCGGCTGTGACCACTCGTGGCTTCAAGGAAGCCGAGTGCAAGGAACTGGCCGGCTGGATCTGCGACATCCTGGCAGACCTGAACAACGAAGCGGTAATCGACGCTGTTCGTGAAAAAGTAAAAGCTATCTGCAAGAAGCTGCCGGTATACGGCGCTTAATCAGCCCCGCTAAATCGCAGTCATAAAAACCGGTCAGAGATGACCGGTTTTTTATTGCCTGGAGTTTAATGCGCGATAAACATCAGCAAGACACATCAACCCATTACCCACCCAAACTCTTGCAACACTCGCACCCCCAGCCATCGACAAAAACACCCTAATCTAAAACCCGTTTCAACCAATAAAATTACCAACGGGTTAGATTATGAATGGCAATATAGAAAAATCCTTTATCGCAACACTGAGAATGTTTGACCATAAAGTGAATGTTCTTGAAGTGCTCCATGGCAAACCGGCGCTGGCCACGATACGCCTGTTCAGCGGCGGCTTTTACACAGGCAAACCGCAGACCCTGGACCACTCCCACGTACTCGGCATACGGCCCAACGAGCAGATCGGTGAGGTAACGAGCTTGAAACTGCACTTTCTGCATACCCCTGACGGCTACGTACTTACAATCAAAAATAACGGAGCGTATTACAATCGGATCATCACCGAGAACGCGCTGGATACTTTCGAAGGCATGAACACATACACTGATGAGCCAACCACTTTTATCCTGCTCAACCCTCAAGGCGAACCGGTGACACTGGATAACTTGCCGGACACTCACTCGCCGATCTCGCTCAAGACAAAAGAAAAACATTACGTAGGCGGACTTAAACTAAACGGCTCGCCCTATGTTTATCTTGGCAAAACAGAAGAGCGCTCGAAGATAACTTTCATCCTCAGCATCCTCGAAAGAAAAGTCCCTCAAGCGCCCTTTGAGCCGCACATCAACGTCTAAAAATATCAAAGCGCGACATTAATCATGTGGCCCGCAGGCTGCCTTTCAGGGCAGCCTCAACCTCTGCAAAAAAACATTTCCGGTAACTGCACCTGCCGCAGTTACGCCAATGGGTCGAACGTGAACGCCAATGCCTGGAGCAGAACCAGCGGGCGGCAGCCCGGGCAAGGCTGACAACTTCAGGCAGCGGCCACCCGGGCAAAGCCTGCGCGGATCTTGTCTTCCGGCAAATCATCGGCAATGAACACGATCACGCTTTCGCGCGCTTCACCTTCGGCCCACTCAGTGTCCCAATCGAAGCCATACAGCTTCAGCACCCCCTGAAACACCATGCGCCGCGATTCCCCGGCAATACTCAGCACGCCTTTGTAGCGCAGCAGTTGTTTGCCGTGCGCTTCCAGCAGCTCGTTCATGAACTCGCTGAGCCGGTCGATATCCAGCGCCTGATCGCTGCGCAGCACCAGGCTGGAGATGCGGTCGATTGATGGTGCCTTGCTCACCGGGCGCAAGCTGACTCCGCCACCGAGGTCGGCATTGAGATTGAAGCCGCGCACATCAAGCAACTCGGCCAGGTCGATCTTGCCGTGTTCGACCAGGCGGATCGGTGCGCGGCGATTGATCCGGGTCAGGCGCTCACTCAGTGCGGTGAATGTCGCCTCGTCCACCAGGTCACGTTTGCTGACCAGCAGGCGATCGGCAAAACCGATCTGGGCCTGGGCAATGGTCTGGGTCAGGTGCACGTCGGCGTGCGCCGCGTCTACCAGGGTGATGATGCCGTCGAGGATATAGCGCTCGCGCAACTCTTCATCGATAAAGAACGTCTGGGCCACGGGAGCCGGGTCGGCCAGGCCGGTGCATTCGATCACCAGGCGATCAAAAGTGAGCTCGCCACTGTCCAGGCGCTCGAGCAGCAGGTACAGGGCTTTGGTCAGGTCGGTGTGAATAGTGCAGCAGACGCAGCCATTGGACAGCGTCATCACTTGCACCGGCTCGTCTCCCAACAATTGGGTGTCGATACCGGCATCACTGAATTCGTTTTCGATTACCGCGATCTTCAGGCCATGCTCGGCCTTGAGCAGGTGGCGCAGCAGCGTGGTTTTACCCGCGCCAAGAAAGCCGCTGAGGATGGTGACTGGAATGGGGGCAGGCAAAAGAAAATCTCCGTACGCGGATAAAACTGTAGGAGCAAGGCTGGCCCGCGATGGCGTTCAAAAGATCGCCATCGCGGGCCAGCCATGCTCCTACATCTCGTGCCTCAACAGCACTTGGGCCCACCCTTGCCGCCGTAACGAGCTTCCTGGCGTTCGCGAAAGAACATCTCGTAGCTCATCACCGGCTTGTCCGGGTGGTTGGTTTGCATATGCTCGACGTAATTGTCGTAGTCGGGCATGCCGACCATCAGGCGCGCGGCCTGACCGAGGTATTTACCGAGGCGACTCAGGTCATTGAACACAGGTGCAATCCTCTCTTACGCATCCGGCAGGGCCTGGTAGGGCGATTCTTTATCCGTACGTTCCTTGCTGCCCCAGGCGGCAATACCGACCTTGAGCGCATAGAACAGGATACTGAAGACCACGAACAGGAACAGCGCGGTGAGCGTTGCGTTGGTGTAGGCGTTGAAGATCACGTGCTCCATCTGCGCAATGTTCTTGGCCGGAGCGAGAACCTGGCCATTAGCCAAGGCATCGCTGTACTTCTTGGCCAGGGACAGGAAGCCGATCGCCGGGTTGGCGTCGAACAGCTTGATGAAGCCTGCGGTGGTGGTGCAGATCAGCAGCCAAACCGCCGGCAGCATGGTGACCCAGATGTAGCGCTGGCGCTTCATTTTGATCAGCACGACCGTGGCAAGCATCAGCGCAATACCGGCCAGCATCTGGTTGGAGATACCGAACAGCGGCCACAAGGTATTGATCCCACCCAGCGGATCGACCACGCCCTGGTACAGCAACCAGCCCCACATCGCCACACAACCGGCTGTCGCGATCAGGTTGGCAGTCCAGGACTCGGTACGCTTGAGGGCCGGAACAAAAGACCCGAGCAGGTCCTGCAGCATGAATCGTCCAGCACGGGTACCGGCGTCCACCGCCGTCAAGATGAACAGCGCTTCGAACAGAATGGCAAAGTGGTACCAGAATGCCATGGTGTTTTCACCAGGTAGGACACTGTGCAGGATCTGCGCGATACCGACCGCCAGGGTCGGTGCACCGCCGGCACGCGCCAGGATGGTGGTTTCGCCGATGTCATTGGCCACCGCCTGCAGGGCTTCCGGGGTAATCGCGAAGCCCCAACTGCTGACGGTTTGCGCCACGCTGACCACATCACTGCCAACCACGGCTGCCGGGCTATTCATGGCGAAGTACACGCCTGGCTCGATCACCGAGGCGGCAACCATGGCCATGATGGCCACGAAAGACTCCATCAGCATGCCGCCGTAACCGATATAGCGGGCGTTGGTTTCGTTATCCAGCAGCTTGGGCGTAGTGCCCGAAGAGATCAGCGCATGGAAGCCGGAAACCGCACCACAGGCAATGGTAATGAACAGGAACGGGAACAGACCGCCCTTCCACACCGGGCCCGTGCCATCAATGAACTGAGTCAGCGCCGGCATTTTCAGCTCAGGCATGGTCACCAGGATGCCAATGGCCAGGGCAATGATGGTGCCGATCTTGAGGAAGGTAGACAGGTAGTCACGAGGCGCCAGAATCAGCCACACCGGCAACGACGCCGCGACAAAGCCATAGCCCACCAGCATCCAGGTAATCTCGATCCCGGTGAAGGTGAAAGCCTTGGCCCAGACCGGATCCGCGGCAATCTGCCCGCCCAGCCAGATGGAGCCCAGCAGCAGCAACACGCCGATCACCGAGATCTCGCCAATGCGACCCGGGCGGACGTAGCGCATGTAGAGGCCCATGAACATCGCGATCGGGATGGTCGCCATCACCGTGAAAATGCCCCAAGGGCTTTCGGCCAGGGCCTTGACCACGATCAGCGCCAGCACCGCAAGGATGATGATCATGATCAGGAAGCAGCCAAACAGCGCGATGGTGCCAGGGACGCGGCCCATTTCTTCACGGACGATGTCACCCAGGGAACGGCCGTTGCGGCGGGTGGACATGAACAGGACCATGAAGTCCTGGACGGCACCCGCCAGCACCACGCCCGCGATCAGCCACAGCGTGCCGGGCAAATAGCCCATCTGCGCTGCCAGCACCGGACCGACCAACGGGCCAGCACCGGCAATAGCGGCAAAGTGGTGACCGAACAGAATGTGTTTGTTGGTCGGCACATAGTCCAGACCATCATTGTTGAGCACTGCGGGGGTGGCCCGCCGTGGGTCGAGTTGCATCACATGGGTTGCGATGAACAGGCTGTAGTAACGATATGCGACCAGATAAATGGCCACTGCCGCGACCACAATCCACAAGGCGTTGATCGCCTCACCCCGTCGCAATGCCACTACGCCGAGGGCGCACGCTCCTACGATTGCCAGCAGCAGCCAGGGTAAGTGGCGTAGCAGGCTATTATTATTTTTCATTTTTTTATTCCAGCCAGGTGGACTTGAGAGACAGCCACCCCGAGTTTAGCGCCGATTTCGCCAAAGGCCATACCCCGACATTGGTCTAGAGCCTTGCCTTGAGTGGCAGCGCCTACGGATGCGGGTCTATAGTCAGCCCATTCGCGGAGGAACTGCACCATGAGCACCCACGCTGGCAATCGCCGTCGTTTCCGGCGAATCGCATTCGATGCCCGTACCGAACTGAGCCAAGGTAATCAGCGCTGGCCGGTGAAACTGCTCGACCTGTCGCTCAAGGGCTTGCTGGTGCAACGCCCGGATCCCTGGCTGGGCGATCGCAACCGGATCTTTTCGGTGGACATTCACTTGAGTGAAGAAACCGAAATCCGCATGGACGTGCAATTGACCCACGAAGAGCACGACCAACTCGGATTTGTCTGTCGCTACATCAGCCTGGAGTCCGTCAGCAGCTTGCGCCGGCTGATCGAACTCAATCTCGGTGACCCGCAGGAGCTGGAGCGCGAACTGGGTGCCCTGATCGAAACCTGAGCACCGGGGTTACTCGAACAATGCGTCGAGGGCTTGTTCCAGGCGCGTCACCGCGATGATCCGCAACCCTGCCGGGGCTTCCTTCGGGGCATTGCCTTTGGGCACGATCGCGCGCTTGAAGCCGTGCTTGGCGGCTTCTTTCAAGCGTTCCTGGCCGCTGGGCACCGGGCGCACTTCCCCGGACAAACCGACTTCACCAAACACCAGCAGATCGTGGGGCAACGGCCGGTTACGCAGGCTGGACATCACGGCGGCCATCAACGCCAGGTCCGAAGCGGTTTCCAATACCTTGACCCCGCCCACCACGTTGAGGAATACATCCTGGTCGTGGGTCGGAATACCACCATGCCGGTGCAGGACTGCCAGCAACATGGCCAGCCGGTTCTGATCCAGGCCCAGGGTCACCCGGCGCGGATTGGCCAGGTGGCTGTCGTCCACCAGCGCCTGAACTTCCACCAACATGGGACGGGTACCTTCCCACGTAGCCATGACCACACTGCCCGGCACTTCTTCCTGGGCCCGGGTAAGGAAAATCGCCGACGGATTGGAGACTTCTTTCAGCCCCTTGTCGGTCATGCCGAAAACACCCAGTTCGTTAACCGCGCCAAAACGGTTTTTCACCGCTCGCAACAGGCGCAGGCGACCATCGGACTCGCCTTCGAAATACAGCACGGTGTCGACCATGTGCTCCAGGACCCTAGGCCCCGCCAGCGCGCCTTCCTTGGTCACATGACCGACCAGGAAAATCGCCGTGCCGCTTTGTTTCGCGTAACGCACCAACAGCGCCGCACTTTCGCGCACCTGGGACACGCCGCCGGGTGCCGACTGCAGTTGTTCAGTGAAAATCGTCTGGATCGAGTCGATCACCATGACCTTGGGTTTTTCCACCCGCGCCGTGGCGATGATGGTTTCGATACAGGTTTCGGTCATGACCCGCAGTTGATCCTGGGGCAAGCCCAGGCGTCGGGCACGCATGGCCACTTGCTGCTGTGACTCCTCACCGGTGACATAGAGGGCCGGCATGCGGGTGGCGAGGTTGCACAGGGTTTGCAGGAGAATGGTTGACTTGCCGATCCCCGGATCACCGCCGATCAGCACCACGGAGCCGTCGACCAGGCCACCGCCCAGCACGCGGTCGAGCTCGCCGGAAGCGGTGGAGAAACGCGGAATCTCTTCGACGCTGACTTCGGCCAGGGTCTTGATCTGCGCCTGCTGCCCGGCCCAGCCGGTACGTCCGCTAGGGGCGGCGGCACCGCCACTCTCCACCATGGTTTCGGTCAGGGTGTTCCAGGCCCCGCACTCACCGCATTGGCCCGCCCATTTGGGGAAGGTCGAACCGCACTCGGTGCAGCCGTACATGCGTTTTGCCTTGGCCATCTGAACTCCCAGGAAAAAACCGCGATGATAACCCAGCTGGAAAGGTTCGGTACGGCAGAAGGCTAATGGTTATTTTGTACAACTTAGGCACCGTGTCCAGAAAGGTTAAAACTATCCACCATTCAATTCCCCGTTTAACACCACGACCCGCACTGCTCAAGTTTCAGCAACGTAATAAACGTATTGCTTGGCTGTCACCGAGTTAGAACCACCACACCTTTTTTCGACAAGCTCTCTCAAGCAATCAAACCCAAAAACTTGTACAACCCTTCAAATAAGTACAGCACTTGTACAACTCAAATATCAAAATACCTTCATCTTGATATCACTTGTTTGATTCGGGTATTTACCTAATAACCAGGAACACAAAACTTACAGAGGCAGGCCAAAATCATTCAAAAAGTGAGTTCAATTAACCGCTCAATCTCAGGCCGACCTTATCACCAGCCCCCTTAGTCACTGACCAATGTCGAAGACAGGCAGAAGGTCCAACTGACCCACGCATCTCAGTGCACAAAAGACCACGCAGAGCGGCCACCGATGCCCATCCAGGTGCGGAGTTGATGGCATTTTGTAAACTTCTTGCCACCTTTCAGGTCGATAGTGACGTGAAACGCAAGCACTTGTGTCGAGCAAGACCCGTTTTGGTGAATTACACTGCGTTCACCAACCTCATCTGTAACAAGGAATAACCTATGGGCGTGATAAGTGAGTTCAAGGCCTTCGCGGTCAAAGGGAATGTGGTCGACATGGCCGTGGGCATCATCATCGGTGCGGCGTTCGGCAAGATCGTAACGTCGTTTGTCGGGGACCTGATCATGCCGCCAATCGGCCTGCTGATCGGTGGGGTGGACTTCGGGGACCTGGCAATCACCCTAAAAGCGGCACAGGGCGACGCCCCGGCCGTGGTGCTGGCCTACGGTAAATTCATCCAGAGCATCATCGACTTCGTGATCGTCGCATTCGCGATCTTCATGGGCGTCAAGGCCATCAACCGCCTGAAGCGCGAAGAGGCCGTGGCACCAAGCCTGCCGCCTGTTCCGACCAAGGAAGAAGAGCTGCTGGGAGAGATCCGCGACCTGCTCAAGGTGCAGAACAGCAAGCCCTGAGGGCTGTGAAGAAAACCAGAACGGCGCCCAATGGCGCCGTTTTTTCTACCAGTAGTTTTCTACCGCGACCTGGCCAGGACGTCGACTCAGGCTCAATTGCAGGTCACGCCGTTTCAACAGGTTACGCGTCTCGTCGATCATCTGCGGGTTGCCACACAGCATCACCCGCGAATGCTCGGCAGTGATCGGCACCCCCGCGGCCCGCTCCAGCTCACCATTTTCAAGCAGGTGAGTGATTCGCCCCTGCAACGCCCCCGGGTGCTGTTCACGTGTCACCGTGGCAATAAACTGCAGCTTGTGGGCGTACTCCGCCAGATACTCACGCTCTGCCAAGCCGGCGATCAATGCCTGATACGCTAGCTCGCGGGCCTCACGCACGCTGTACACCAGAATGATCCGCTGGAATTTTTCCCAGGCCTCGAAGTCCTGCAAGATCGATAGAAATGGCGCGATCCCGGTACCAGTGGACAGCAACCACAGATCACGTCCATCGACAAAACGATCAAGCGTCAGATACCCAAAAGCCTGCCGGTCGACCAGCAAGGTATCGCCGACGTTGAGGCGACTCAGCTCGCTGGTGAACTCACCACCCGGCACGACAATTGAGAAGAACTCGAGATACTCATCATGGGGTGAAGACACCATGGAATAGGCTCGCCACACCGTGCTGCCGTCGGCCCTGGTTACACCCAGGCGCGCAAACTGCCCCGCCCGAAACCGAAAACCCGCGTCACGAGTGGTGCGCAAGGTAAACAGGCTGGGGGTCAATGGCTGTACATCGAGCAAGGTCTGACGGGTGAATTTCTCTTCACTGGCGCTCATGAGGGACTCCGCAGGTCTGATGCCCCCAGTGTCCCGCAAAGCCAAGGGAAGAAACACCGTTGATTTGTAGTGTTATTAACCCACGAGCTCGACATTACCCACTAGATAGTTAATAACTTAAACAATTATGTTTAACATACAAATAAAACCATTCAAATCCAGTCACTTAAATATCAAATAGCAGACAGACGCAGCCGAATATAAGCCAGATTTCGCAACACATAACTAATTAATTATTTTGCGACCCCCTACAAGAGCAAAAAAGTCGCACGCTTACGGTAGGATATCTCCTACACTCAGCAAGTGCTGTTTTTTGGACGTACCCAGCACTTTCGCAGTTAGGTATCAGGAGAGTGTTCAATGGAGATCTGGAAGGAAACACAACTCAGAAAACTGGCAACCGAATCAAACATCGAAATGGCCTACAAAATCGCTCTGAACCTGTTCAATAACATGGGTTATGAATATTGCGCATTTTCAATTACTTCCCACACAACAGCTCAACGTTTTGACAGCGTCAACCTGAACAACTACCCCCATGACTGGAATACCCAGTATGAAAAAAACCACTACAGTTCGATTGATCCGATAGTTGCCCATTGCCACCATTCAATCCTGCCCATTGTCTGGAACCGCAAGACGTTCGCCAAAGCCCCCGCCCTCTGGAGCGCACTGCAGGAGCAAGGTTTGCAGCATGGCTGGTCACAACCGGCACATGACGCAAACGGCCCAGCCATCAGCATGCTCAGCCTGGCTCGCAGTCATTGCCAAGTCAGCTCTTTCGAGCTTTACGAGCACCTCGGCTATGCGGTTTTCATCAGTCACACGCTGCACGCCCTGGCGATGCACAAACTCTCCAGCCAACACCCTCCGTGCATAAGCGTGACCCACCTGTCGCCGCGCGAGATCGAAGTCTTGAAATGGTCGGCAGATGGCAAGACCGCCTCGGACATTGCCACCATCCTGAGCCTCAGTGAGCGCACGGTAAATTTCCACGTCAGCAGTTCGATCAAGAAACTGGGGGTGAACAACAAAATCTCGGCCGTGGTGAAGGCCACCAAATCACACATGATCTGAGCCTTGAACGAACCGTACCGGGGATGAGCCATGCCCAACGAGGAAAACCGACGAGTATTCCCATCGAAAAAAACGTACCATTTGCTCCGTTCTGAGTGACTGCGCCCAAACCAAGCGCCGCAGTCTACTCAGACGGTCCCGCCAGCCTCACCCCCTGCAGACCTGCGGGACATTCGTTGATTATCCAGAGTCCCCGCCCCATGCCCCTGCTCGAAAGCCCCTTCGCTCAACTCGACCTGATTCGCCAACCGGAACAGCCTAACGAACCGCTGCAGGCTTTCGATGCCGCGGATGAGTACCTGCTCAATCATCTGGCCGAACAGCAGCCCGCCGCGAACACTCGGGTGCTGGTGCTCAACGACAGCTTTGGCGCCTTGGCGGCAAGCCTGGCCGGCAAGGTGGCGCTGACCAGCAGCGGTGACTCGTTTCTCGCCGCCCAGGGCCTGGAAAAGAACCTGGTGCGCAATGGCCTGCCGTTTGACGCGGTCACGGTGTTGCCCGCCAGCGCGCCCTTGCGTGGCCCGTTTGATCGGGTGCTGATTCGTGTGCCCAAGACGCTGGCCTTGCTGGAGGAGCAGTTGATTCGCCTGCAGGGGCAACTCGCGCCCGGCGCTCAAGTGATCGCGGCCGCCATGATCAAGCATCTGCCGCGGGCTGCGGGCGAACTGCTGGAACGTTATGTCGGCCCGATGCAGGCCTCGCTGGCGGTGAAGAAGGCCCGGTTGCTGATCGCAACCCCGGACGCCCGACCGGCGATAGCGTCGCCCTACCCAACCCGCTATCGCCTCGATCAACCGGCGATCGAACTGCTCAATCACGCCAACGTATTTTGCCGCGAAGGCCTGGACATCGGGACCCGCGCGTTTCTCCCCCATCTGCCAAGCAACCTCGGCCAGGCGCGGGTCGCCGACCTCGGTTGCGGCAACGGCGTACTGGCCATCGCCAGCGCCCTGAACAACCCCGAGGCCCACTACACCCTGGTCGACGAGTCGTTCATGGCCGTGCAGTCGGCCGAGCAGAACTGGCAAGCCGCGCTGGGTCAGCGCGAGGTGACAGTGCGCGCCGGCGATGGCCTGGCCGGGCAAGAGCCGCAGTCGCTGGACGTGGTGCTGTGCAATCCACCGTTCCACCAGCAGCAGGTGGTGGGCGACTTCCTTGCCTGGCGCATGTTCCAGCAGGCGCGTGAAGCCTTGGTAGTGGGCGGTGCGCTGTACATCGTCGGCAACCGGCACCTGGGCTATCACAGCAAACTGGCGCGGCTGTTCCGAGGCGTCGAGCAAGTCGCAGCCACGCCAAAATTCGTGATCCTCAAAGCACGTAAGTAACCGGCAAAAAAAAACCCTCCAGCGGAGGGTTATAAATCCGCGCCGCAAGGCAACGGGATGGGAAGTTCAGTGCTCAGTGGGTACTCAAGCCTGCGGCGTTCATGAACAGGCGCATCAGGCTGGCGACCACGAACAGCGCCAGCACGCTGCCGACCCAGATCCCGGCCAGCCAGCCAAGCCGATGCCACAGCGGCTTCTTTTCAGCCTCTTCGATTTCCCGCAAAGAATGTTTATCTGCCATTGCTCAGGTCCTCGGTTGGGGGGAGATGGCGCCGTTCAAGGCGCCATCATGCACCTAGTGGTAGCCGTCTTCGTGGGTCACCTTGCCGCGGAACACGTAGTAGCTCCAGAAGGTGTAGCCCAGGATGAACGGAATGATGAACAGCGTGCCGACCAGCATGAAGCCCTGACTTTGCGGCGGTGCGGCAGCGTCCCAGATGGTTATCGACGGTGGCACGATGTACGGCCACAGGCTGATGCCCAGCCCGCTGTAGCCCAGGAAGATCAGTACCAGGGTCAACAGGAACGGGGTGTAGTGGGCATTGCGGGCCACCGCACGCAGTAATCCGTACATGGTCACCAATACCAGGATCGGCACCGGCAGGAACCAGAACAGGTTAGGCAGGGTGAACCAGCGCGCAGCGATCTCGGCATGGGCCAGCGGCGTCCAGATACTGACGATACCGATCACCGCCAACACCACGAACGCCAGCGGCCGCGCCAGGTTGTGCATTTGCTCCTGCAGCTTGCCTTCGGTCTTCATGATCAACCAGGTGCACCCCAGCAGCGCATACGCCACCACCAGTGCCGCACCGCAGAACAGGGTGAAAGGCGTCAGCCAGTCCAGCGAGCCGCCGGCGAACTGTCGGTCAACCACTTTGAAGCCATCGATAAACGCACCGAGGGCCACGCCCTGGAAGAAGGTCGCGGTGATCGAGCCACCGATAAACGCCTTGTCCCAGACGTGCACCTTGTCGTCCTTGGCCTTGAAGCGGAACTCGAAGGCCACCCCGCGAAAGATCAGGCCGATCAGCATCAGGATCAACGGCAGGTACAAGGCCGAAAGGACCACCGAGTAGGCCAGCGGGAAGGCCCCGAACAACGCGGCGCCCCCCAGTACCAGCCAGGTTTCGTTACCGTCCCAGACCGGGGCGACGGTGTTCATCATCACATCACGGTCGCTCTTGCCCTTGATGAACGGGAAAAGAATCCCGATCCCCAGGTCAAAGCCGTCCATGACCACGTACATCATGATGCCGAAGATGATGATCACGGCCCAGATCAGTGGAAGATCAATACCCATGACTCAATTCCCCTTGTTCAGGCTGTCGCTGTGGTCACCTTCGGTGCCGTCATCGGCAGCGGAAAGCGGACGGGCCGGCGTGCGTTGCTGACCAGGACCACCGTGGCTCGGTTCGGCCCCTTCATTGAGCTTGGGCCCCTTGCGCACCAGGCGCATCATGTAGCCCAGGCCCACACCGAACAGCGAGAAATACACCACCACAAACAGCGCCAGGGTAATGCTCATCTGCACCACGCTGTGCCCGGAGGAGGCATCGGCGGTGCGCATCACCCCGTAGATCACCCACGGTTGGCGCCCGACTTCCGTGGTGAACCAGCCCGCGAGAATTGCGATCAGGCCAGAAGGCCCCATCCACAGGGTCAGGTACAGGAACGCGCGGTTCGAATACAGCCGATCACGCTTGCGCAGCCACAGGCTCCACAGGCCGGTGAAGATCATCAGCATGCCCAGGCCGACCATGATCCGGAACGACCAGAACACGATGGTCGAGTTCGCCCGGTCTTCCGGCGGGAATTCCTTGAGCGCCGGCACCTGTTTGTCCAGCGAGTGGGTCAGGATCAGGCTGCCCAGGTACGGAATTTCCACCGCGTACTTGGTCCGCTCCTCCTTCATGTCCGGCCAGCCGAACAGGATCAGCGGCGTCGGTTCGTCGCCATGGTTTTCCCAGTGACCTTCGATCGCGGCGATTTTCGCCGGTTGGTGCTTGAGGGTGTTGAGGCCGTGGAAGTCACCGATCACGGCCTGGATCGGCGCGACGATCAACGCCATCCACATGGCCATCGACAGCATGGTGCGGATCGCCGGGTTGTCGCGACCGCGCAGCAGGTGCCAGGCCGCCGACGAACCGACGAAGAATGCGGTCGCGACAAAGGCAGCGGTGGCCATGTGCATCAGGCGATAGGGGAACGACGGGTTGAAAATCACCGCAATCCAGTCCACCGGGATGACCTGGCCGTTGATGATTTCGTAACCCTGGGGGGTCTGCATCCAGCTGTTGGAGGCGAGAATCCAGAACGTCGAGATCAGCGTGCCGATCGCCACCATGATCGTGGCGAAGAAGTGCAGCTTGCGCCCTACCTTGTTCCAGCCAAACAGCATGACGCCGAGGAAGCCGGCTTCGAGGAAGAATGCCGTGAGCACTTCATAGGTCAGCAATGGCCCAGTGACGGAGCCCGCGAAGTCCGAGAAACGGCTCCAGTTGGTACCGAACTGGTAGGCCATGACCAGGCCGGAGACGACTCCCATGCCGAAGTTGACGGCAAAGATCTTCGACCAGAAATGGTAGAGGTCACGGTAGGTGTTGTTGTTGGTTTTCAGCCACAGGCCTTCAAGCACCGCCAGGTAACTCGCCAGGCCGATGGTGATCGCCGGGAACAGAATGTGGAATGAGATGGTGAACGCGAACTGAATTCGGGCGAGATCAAGTGCCTCCAAACCGAACATAAGTCTTCCTCTGTCAGGTAAAACGGCTACAGGCTTGTGGCCTGCACCCACCGCCCCCACGGGTATGGAGTGTGGCGAATTCGAATTCGTTCTTTTTTTACAATCATCACAACGCAGGGAGTCTGGCCATCTGGCCGTCAGAACAAATCCCCCAAGGGCTTTGATCTGGATCAAGCAACGATCAAAGAGTAGTCGCATTTTCAGCGACAGAGCGTGTGGTCTATTGCCGCGTGACAGGTTGCCTCAGGACCCTGGCGCGCCAATCCAGGCGATCGCTGCAACCTTTAGTTACAACTTGATGATAGGCTCAGCTTTTTCCCCACCAGACCTGTCTGCCGATGCCCAGCCCAGAGCCCCTGCTGTTACGCCATCACCGCCCTTTCCTTGCGTTCTGGCTGGCGCGGATTTTCACCGCCAGCGGTTTCCAGATGCTCACAGTGGCCATTGGCTGGAACCTCTACCAGCTCACTGGCAACGTGCTGGACCTGGGGTTGGTCGGGCTGGTGGAGTTCGCTCCGCGGGTACTGTTCATGCTGCACACCGGGCATGTGGCTGACCGCTATGACCGGCGCAAGGTCGCTGCCCTCTGCCAGTCCTTGCAGGCTTTGATCGCCCTGGCCCTGACCATCGGCAGCGCCACCGACCAAGTGACCCGCGAGCTGATCTTCATCCTCGCCTTCCTGCTGGGCGCTGCCCGCTCGTTCGAGATGCCCACCACCCAGGCCCTGCTGCCCAGCATCGTGCCCACGGCCTTGTTCCCGCGTGCGGTGGCGGCGGCACAGTCGGCGCAACAGTCGGCCACCATCATCGCCCCGGCCCTGGGCGGCCTGCTCTACGCCTTTGGCAGCGTCTGGGTCTATGGGCCGACGGTGCTCTTGTACGTCATCGCCTGCACCCTGATGCTCAACCTGCCTGCGCGGCAAACCCCGCTGAACAAAGGCAAGGCCACCCTGGATTCACTGCTGGCCGGCGTTCGCTTCATCCGCAGTCGCCCAGACATTCTCGGGGCGATCTCCCTGGACCTGTTCGCGGTACTGCTGGGCGGCGCCACCGCGCTGTTGCCGGTGTTCGCCAAGGACATCCTGCTGACCGGGCCATGGGGCCTGGGGCTGCTGCGCTCGGCACCGGCAGTGGGCGCCCTGCTGATGTCACTCTGGCTGGCGCGGTTTGCCGTGGAGCGCAAAGTCGGACGGGTGATGTTTACCGCCGTCGGCGTGTTCGGCGTGGCGACCATTGCCTTTGGCCTGTCGACCTCATTCTGGTTCTCGTTGGCGGTGCTGGTGGTGCTGGGGGCGGCGGACATGATCAGCATGGTGATCCGCGCCTCTTTTGTGCAACTGGAAACCCCGGATGAAATGCGCGGCCGGGTCAGCGCCGTGAACGGCTTGTTCATCGGCGCTTCGAACCAGTTGGGTGAATTCGAATCCGGCCTGACGGCGCACTGGTTCGGCACTGTGCCAGCGGTGGTCATGGGCGGAGTTGGCACGCTGTTGGTCACCGGCACCTGGATCAAGCTGTTCCCAACCCTGGCCCAGCGTGATCGCATGCATGTGCCGGTGGCTGCCCCCGAGAATTCGCCGACCGTAGCTAAGCCAGCAACTCCCGCGCCACCGCCAGCTTGACTGCCCTGCCGCACAGTTGCTCCAGCAATTGCAGGGCAAATGGGAGGGCCGCCGCCGAACCCTGGGCGGTAATGCAGTTGCCGTCGACCACCACCGGCTGATCGACGAAGGTGCAGCCCAGCAGTTGCTGACTGACGGCCGGCAGGCAGGTCATGCGGCGTTGGCGCAATACGCCGAAGGCCTGCAGGGCAAGCGCCGGCGATTCGGCGATGGCGGCGAACAGTCGGCCGGCGGCGGCCTGGTCCTTGAGCAATTGCTGCAGCGGCTGATGGGCGGCCAGGTGCTTGCCGCCGACGGCGCCGCCAGGCAGGACAATCAGGTCGAAGGGTTGCGCCAGCACGTCCACCAGCATCGCATCGGCGGTCAGGCGTGTGCCCCGGGCGCACGTCAGCATGCGCCGCGCCTCGATGCTGGCCACTACCACTTCGACGTTCGCCCGGCGCAGCACGTCGATCAGGGTGACGCTTTGCAGGTCGTCGATGCCCTCGGCAAGGGTAATCAGGGCTCTAAAGGTCATGGTCGGTGTCCACAGGGTGATCCTTAAAGCGTAGTCACCTTTACTGACAGGCGTTCAAGTCCCCCCGCACGGCCCATTACTTGATGTAGATCTGGGTCGACAGGGTGTTGGCCGGCGCGTTGATCGAGGAATTGCGGAACGTGAAAGTGCCACGCTGCTTGCCGGCCATATCGAAGATATAGAGGTAGCCGACGATCTTGCTGACCATGCCGGCGCATTCCGTCAGGTCGCCATTATCAAAGGCACATACCCGGGTGCGCACGCCATCGATGTCCGCGCCATCCAGCCCGGCCTGGGGCGAACGGCCATAACCGACCTCCAGCACGTAGATCTTGATGTTCGGCCCTTCGTGATCACAGCTGGTTTGTGCCTGCCCAGGACTGATGTCCTCCATGCCGCAGGACGGCGACTGGACCTTGAGCACCTTGATTTCGCTCAACGGCGGTGCGGAAGCCGCCTCGGCCACCTGCATGCCGGACAACAAGGCGCCAAACACGCCTACCACCAGAGCCAACCCGCGTTTTTTAGAAGACATGACCACTCCCGAAACCAGCGCGCAGTATGCCCCACCCGTCTCAAAGGCAAAACATCGCCGACGATCGCAGCCATAGCCCCAAGCTGCTGGTATGATGCGCGGCTTTTTCCGACCGACAGAAAAATCCCGGGCGCCTGCTGTGGTCTGTGCTTTGCTGTTCAAGTCGATACATTCACGGCGCAAGATGCGCCACGGGGAGCAGACATGCTGGAAAGGCTGTTTCAACTCAAGGCACACAACACCAACGTGCGCACCGAGATTCTTGCGGGCGTCACGACCTTCCTGGCCATGGCCTACATTTTGTTCGTCAACCCGAGCATCCTCGGCGAGACAGGCATGGACAAGGGCGCAGTATTTGTCGCGACCTGCCTGGCGGCCGCCATCGGCTCCACCGTGATGGGCCTGATTGCCAACTACCCGATCGCGCTGGCACCGGGCATGGGCCTGAACGCCTTCTTTACCTACACCGTGGTGCTGCACATGGGCCACACCTGGCAAGTGGCGCTGGGTGCGGTATTCATTTCGGCGGTGCTGTTCTTCCTGCTGTCGATCTTCCGCATCCGCGAATGGATCATCAACAGTATCCCGCTGCCGCTGCGTTCGGCGATTGCCGCCGGTATCGGCCTGTTCCTGGCCCTGATTGCCCTGCACAACGCAGGCATTGTGGTCAGCAACCCGGCGACCATGGTCGGCCTCGGTGACCTGAAGCAACCGGCTCCGATCCTCGCGACCCTGGGCTTTGCCCTGATCGTGGCCCTTGAAGCCCTGAAAGTACGCGGTGCAGTGCTGATCGGCATCCTGACCGTGACCATCGCCTCCATCGCCCTGGGGTTCACCCCGTTCGGCGGCGTAGTGTCGATGCCACCCTCCCTGGCGCCGACCTTCCTGCAACTGGACATCAAGGGCGCCCTGGACATCGGTCTGGTCAGCGTGATCTTCGCCTTCCTGTTCGTCGACCTGTTCGACAACTCCGGCACCCTGATCGGCGTCGCCAAGCGCGCCGGCCTGATGGGCAAGGACGGCCACATGCCGAAAATGGGCCGGGCGCTGATCGCCGACAGTACGGCGGCCATGGCCGGTTCCCTGCTGGGCACCTCGACCACCACCAGCTACATCGAATCGGCAGCGGGCGTCAGCGCCGGCGGCCGGACCGGCCTCACCGCCGTGGTCGTGGCCATCCTGTTCCTGCTGGCGCTGTTCTTCTCGCCACTGGCTGCCAGCGTTCCGGCTTTCGCCACCGCGCCGGCCCTGCTGTTCGTCGCCGTGCTGATGACTTCCGGCCTGGCGGAAATAGACTGGGATGACATCACCGTGGCTGCGCCTGTGGTGATCACCGCCCTGGCGATGCCTTTCACATACTCCATCGCCAACGGCATTGCCTTCGGTTTCATCGCCTGGACCGCAATCAAACTGCTGTCCGGTCGTGGCCGTGAGCTGAACCCGGCGCTGGTGATTCTCTCCATTCTGTTCGTGATCAAGTTGGGTTGGTTCAACGCATGACATTCGATTCCCAGGCTTACGCCGCTCAGCTCGAAGACAAGGTCACGCGCCTGCGCGACCTGCTGGCCCCGTTCGATGCCCCGCAACCTGCGGTGTTCGACTCGCCGCTGGCCAACTTCCGCCTGCGCGCCGAATTCCGCCTGTGGCGCGAAGCCGGCGAGCGGCACTACGCAATGTTTTCCCAGGAAGACAAGCGCACGCCGATCCTGATCGAAGAGTTCCCGATCGCCAGCCTGCGCATCAACCAGTTGATGCCGCAGCTCAAGGCCGCCTGGCAAGCCAGCGCAGCCTTGAGCCACAAGCTGTTCCAGGTGGAGTTCCTGACCACCCTGGCGGGCGACGCGATGATCACCCTGTGCTACCACCGCCCGCTCGATGAGCACTGGCATGCGGCGGCCAGCCAGTTGGCTGCAGACTTGAATGTCAGCGTGATCGGTCGCTCCAAGGGTAAGCGCGAAGTGATCGGCCAGGATTATGTGGTCGAGAAACTCGAAGTCGGTGGGCGTACCTTCAGCTATCGCCAACCCGAGGGGGCATTCACCCAGCCCAACGGCACGGTGAACCAGAAGATGCTCAACTGGGCGTATGACGCCCTGGGCGAGCGCCCGGACGATCTGCTGGAACTGTATTGCGGCAATGGCAACTTCACCCTGCCCCTGGCGACCCGCGTAGGCAAAGTGCTGGCAACCGAAATCAGCAAGACCTCGGTCAATGCTGCGCTGAGCAACCTCAGCGAAAACGCGGTGGATAACGTCACCCTGGTGCGGCTATCCGCTGAAGAGTTGACCGAAGCCTTGAACGAAGTGCGCCCGTTCCGTCGCCTGCACGGTATCGACTTGAAGAGCTACGCGTTCGGCAGCGTGTTCGTCGATCCACCGCGCGCGGGCATGGACCCGGACACCTGCGAGCTGACCCGACGCTTCGACAACATCCTGTACATCTCATGTAACCCAGAGACCTTGGCAGCCAACATCGCCCAGTTGCACGACACTCATCGCATCACCCGCTGCGCGCTGTTCGATCAATTCCCGTGGACCCACCACATGGAATCCGGGGTCTTGCTGACCCGTCGTTGATCGCTGATCACGCTCCACAAAAAAACCGTCCCGAGGACGGTTTTTTTGTGCCTGCTCACAGCGTCGTATCGACCTTGCGCGGCCGCCCACCCTTGCGGCCATTGGCACGGGCAGCGTCGGCCTTGGCGGCGCTGCTCTGGCGACCATTGCGGCTGGCGATGAGCGAGGCGGCCATGTCCATCAGCGGTTTGCTTGCCAGAATCAGTCCGGCGATGGACACCTGCAGGTCCTTGCGCTCATGGCAGAGCGCCGTACCGCCGAACCCGACCTGCAAATCCGCGAAGTCGCTGCTGTCCAAGCCCGTGAACTCGGGGTAATTGTGCACGGGCAGCAGCACGGCACTGCCATCCTCGAAGCCGATCGACAGGTGTTGCCCCACAAGGCTCACGCACTGGGCGCAAATGCCGCTACGACGCACCTCGCCGCGCTCGATGGCTTCGTCCACGACCTTCTCTGTCAGCGGCCGGTCCGCAGGGGTCTTGGCTTGTATCCTTTTCATAATTCAATCTCCACGCCTTCACAGGCGCCCACTAACTCCATCAGGGTTGTATTGCCCTTGAGGTCATAACGCGCCGAAGCAATACGCCGGATCACCTTGGGGTTACGGTTGATCAGCACCATTTCATTGGCCTGGCTATCCCACAGCTGATTGCGCAGACAGGTCGTATGCAGCTTCACCCACCAGACACAACGCGCTCGGCGCAAATGAGCAGCTTGTTTGAGTGTCTGGCGCAGGCCCTCCAACACCGCCAGCGGCGGCCGTCGCGATATCGGGGTGACATCCAGGAGCTCTACGCCGTTGTGCCAGAAGCTGAACACAAAGCGCGCACCCCAGGCGCCACCATCGACATGTACGTGGGGCGGACAGTGCTCATCGCGCAACATGATCACCAGCGACAGTCCTTTGTAGCTGCATATCTTCATGCTAACCCATCCGTTAGGTTTTTGAACTGAAGTTTCCCACCGCTCCTTGAGATCCCGACCGAAGGCAATCTTTCACCCACGGCAAATCCCACCTCAGGCTAGTTCTGCCTAGGCGATAACACCTGCCATGCAGGGGAGAAATGGGTAAGCAATCTTTGCTGCGCCCACCAGGGGCTTGGACAGCGCTCGGGTAAACGGTGTCCTGGGCGGATACCGGAGCCAAAGCCCCTCACCACAGCTCAGGCCTGCAGGTAGCGCAACACCGACTCACAGATCATCTGCCGATGACGCTGCTTGATCGCCGCATCGGGCAGGTCGATCTGGAAGATCTCACCGACGGTGTGCCGGTTCGACACTCGGTAGAAACAGAACGAGGTGATCAGCAGATGCACGTCCAACGGGTTGAGTCCGTCACGGAACACTCCCTCCACGACCCCGCGCCGCAGTATCCCCCCCAGTGCATCGAGGATGGTGCTGTTCATCGCCTTGATCGCCTCGGAGTGCTTCACGTACTCGGCGTTGTGAATATTCTCGATGCTGACAATGCGCACGAAATCGACATTACGATCATGGTGATCGAAGGTGAACTCCACCAGCCGCTGGATGGCTTCACGCGGCGCGAGCTCGGCGAGTTGCAAGCGATTCTCGGTACTGCGGATATCCCCGTAGAGTTTCTCCAGCACCTCGACGTAGAGCTGCTCCTTACTCCCGAAGTAGTAATAGATCATGCGCTTGGAGGTATGGATTCGTTCCGCGATGGCATCCACTCGCGCCCCGGACAGCCCCTGCTGGACGAACTCGACAATGGCTTCTTGAAGGATGTTCTCGCGGGACTTTTGCGGGTTGTTCTTGCGACTCTTGCGCGGCTCGAGCGCTGCCGCTTCGGGCGCTACGGTAAGGTCTGTGGTCATTCTCATTCCGGGCTCGTGGCCGACGCTGCAGAGGCTGGCGATTATGGGCCGCTCGCTGCAGCGAAGGAAGTATCGCTACCTCGTATAGCCCCCCTGCTTACGATTTCAATACAACTTGCCCCGGCACACCCCGGCGCTGTCGCTCACCTGCGTTTACACATTGCCCGTCACCCTCCGTGCCATAGCTGGTGTATGCAGACACCAGGCAATGAATGCCGCTCAACTCACAAGGAATGTCGACATGTTATGGAACAAAGCCCGTCCCAGCGATAACGTTACGGATACCCGCAAATCCTCCTCCAAGCGCTTCCCCCCCGGCAAGAAACTCGGGATCGCCTTCGGTGTTGCCGCCCTCTCGGGGGTTGTGGCGTTGGGCAGCCTGACCTCCACCCAGGAGACTGACCCGCCAGAGACACCCCTGACCGAAGTCACGCCGGTACAAACCGATGACCTCGACCTGGCGTTCGTGCGCGCCGTGCTCGGGGATACCGAGGACACCTGGAGAGCCCAGTTTCTAACCCTGGACCAGCCCTACCCTGAACCCACCATGATCCTCTTCGAGCAGGGTGTGGCTTCCGCCTGCGGTTACGCCTCGTCGGCGGTCGGGCCGTTCTATTGCCCTGACAGTCAGGTGCTGTACCTGGACTTGGGATTTTTCCGCAAAATGGCCCAGCAGATGCCCAACTTCGGCGAGTTTGCCCAGGCCTATGTGATCGCCCACGAAATCGGGCATCACGTGCAGACCCGCCTGGGGTTATCCCGGCCCTTCGACGAAGCCCTGGCGGTCGGCCAACCTACCGCCGGTGACAACGGCCTGGAAGTGCGCGCCGAACTGCAGGCCGACTGCCTGGCGGGCGTCTGGGCGCACCATGCCCAGCAACGCCTGAACTGGCTGGAGCCAGGCGATCTGCAAGCCGCGCTGGAAGCGGCTGCGGTGTTCGGCGACGATTACCAGCGCGGGAACCAAACGACCGGCCCGATGCCTGAGACTTTCACTCACGGGACGTCTGTGCAGCGCGTGCGCTGGTTCGAGCGCGGTTTCGAGCAAGGTCGCATCGAACAGTGCGACACCTTCTCGGCCAATCCGCTGTAGCACGGCAGCGTCGCACATCGAATGCCATACTACCTTTCGTCCGACATCGTCTGACGACCGGACTGGCGACTATCCCACTCACCAGCAACACTCACACCACGCGTAATCAGAGGATTCCCACATGTTATGGAAAAAAGGCCGCCGCAGTGACAACGTGGTGGATGCCCGGGGTGAGGGTGGTGGTGGTGGCGGAGGCATGCGTTTTGGCGGGGGCAAGGGGCTGAGCCTGACGGCCATCGTGCTGATCGTCGGGATCGGCTGGATCACCGGGCAGGACCCGATGCAGATTCTCGGGCAACTGGCCGGGCAAATGGACCAACAGTCAGCCCCTGCCACCACCCAAACCCGCAAGGCGCCGCCGGCCAATGACGAGCAGGCAGAATTTGTGGCGCGAATCCTCGGTGACACCGAAGACACCTGGGGCCAGATCTTTCAACAAGCCGGGCGCCAGTACGCGGCGCCCAAGCTGATGCTGTTCAGCGGTCGGGTCAACTCGGCCTGCGGCGGTGCTTCGGCGGCGACCGGGCCGTTCTACTGCCCGGCGGATCAAAGGGTGTACCTGGACATGAGCTTCTTCCAGGAAATGTCCCAGCGTTTCGGCGCGGCCGGCGACTTCGCCCAGGCGTATGTCATCGCTCACGAAGTTGGCCACCACGTGCAGACCCTGCTCGGGGTATCCGCCAAGATCCAGGCTGCGCGCCAGCAAGGACAACGCATGGAAGGTGATGGCGGGCTGCTGGTGCGCCAGGAATTACAGGCCGACTGCCTGGCCGGGGTCTGGGCCAACCATGCGCAGAAACGTTTGAACTGGCTTGAGCCGGGGGACATAGAAGAAGCGATGAACGCCGCCAACGCGATCGGCGACGACCGCTTGCAGCAACAGGGTCAAGGTCGCGTGGTCCCGGATTCATTTACCCATGGTACTTCGGCGCAACGCGTGCGCTGGTTCAAGACTGGCTTCGCCCAAGGCCAGATCAATCAATGCGACACCTTTGCCGCGAAGAGTCTCTGAATGGCAAAACCCTGGCTGGCGGTATTTGTTCTGTCACTGGGGTGCGCCACGCTACAAGCGGCTGACCATGGGGTGAAAGACATCAGTCCCGGCCGCCTGGACCTGGGTGCAGGAGAATTGGCGGTTGGCTTCAGTCAACCCTCAGCGCCGATCCGGCGGGTGCTGATCATCCTCCATGGGCGTTTGCGCAATGCCGAAACCTATCGGCAAAGCGCTGAAAAAGCTGCAGCGCAGGCCGGACAGAGCGCCAGCACCCTGGTGATTGCCCCGCAATTGCTTAATGAAACGGACATCACGCGGCATCAAATGGCCGACAGCGTGATGCGCTGGCGTGGCAACGAGTGGATGGCCGGGGGCTTGTCCACCGGGCCCCAGGCGCTGAGTTCCTATGCCGTGCTCGACCGCTTGCTGAGCCGCCTGAGCAACCGCCTGGAGTACCCGGAGCTCAAGGAAGTGGTGATTGCCGGACATTCCGGTGGCGGGCAAATGGTGCAGCGTTTTGCCTTGCTCGGGGATGACCAGCCAGCCTTGCGCCAGGCCGGCGTCAAGGTCCGCTACGTGATCGCCAATCCGTCGTCCTACGCCTACTTCGATCAACAGCGGCCGATGCCCGTCGACCGCAACAAATGCCCCGATTTCAACGACTGGAAGTACGGTCTGGACCGGCTACCGGCCTACGCCAAGGGCCAGACGGCGCAATCGCTGGAGCAACGCTACATCGCGCGCGACATCACCTACCTGCTCGGCCAACTGGACACCAACCCGGCCCAACCGGCCCTGGACAAGTCCTGCGCCGCCCTGGCCCAGGGTCCGTCGCATCAGGTGCGCGGGCTCAACTACTTCAACTACCTGACTCAGCGCCATCCACAGGGGCTCAATCAGCATCTGGTGCAAGTGCCGGGGGTCGGACACAACGGCGATCAGATGTTCATCTCGGCCCAGGGTCAGCAAGCGCTGTTTCGCTGATCAGTAAAATGCCCGCAGAGGATCAGGCTGCAAGCAAGTTACGCAACGCCAGGCAGTCGACGGCGTGCCAGTCGGTCAATTCCGGCCATGGATTGTCCGGTAGATTCACCAGCACCGTGCGCGTGCCCGCCGCACGACCGCAATCGAGGTCAAACCGGTAGTCACCGACCATCACCATATTGCCAGGTGCAACATCCCAGGCCTGGGCCAGTTTCAGCAACCCACCGGGATCGGGCTTGGGCGGCGCATCGTCGCGGCCCAGGACATCCTCGACCGCAAAGCAGTCCGCCAAGCCAATCGCCTGGAGCGTGATATGGGCCAGTTCCCGCGCATTGCGGGTGAGGATGCCCAGGCGATAACCACGCCCGGCCAACTCACGCACCAGCTCGACGGCGCCAGGGGCCGGCTGCGAACCCAGCGCCAGGTCCCGTTCGTGTTCCAGCAGCCAGGCATGCTTGGCCGCGGCTTCGGCGGCGGGCAACGCTGCGAGATGGGTCAGGATGTCGTGCTCGGGGGGAATCGCCAGGGCTTGGCGAATCGCCGCAAAATCATGCACGGCCACCGTCAGGGTGCCATCCATGTCGAACACCCAGTGGCGTACCTGCGCCAGGCTCATGCCCAATCCTTACGGTGGCGAATCAGGCCTTCCTGGGTCACCGAGGCCACCAGTTTGCCCGCGCGGTTGAACACGCTGCCGCGAGTAAAGCCCCGGGAGTTGCCGGCCCACGGGCTGTCCATGGCGTACAGCAGCCAATCATCGGCACGCACGTCGGCGTGGAACCACAATGCGTGGTCGAGGCTGGCAACCTGCATGTCTTTTTGCCAGACCGATTTGCCGTGGGGCAGCAATGAAGTGACCAGCAGGCCGAAGTCGGAGGCGTAGGCCAGCAGATACTTGTGCAGCGCCGGCGAGTCGGCCAGCGCACCGTCGGCGCGAAACCAGACGTACTTGACCGGGTCGGCCGGCTGCGGATTGTAGGGATCACTGTCGGTTACCGGACGGAACTCGATCGGCTTGGCGCATAGCAGTTTTTCGCGCATGTGTTCGGGGATCAGGTGCGCGCGTTGCTGGGTCAGTTCCAGCTCCGAGGGCAGGTTTTCCGGACCGACCACCTGGGGCATCGCGCTCTGATGGTCGAAGCCCTCTTCGTCGTACTGGAACGACGCGCTGCAGGTGAAGATCGGCTGGCCCTTCTGGATCGCGGTCACCCGGCGGGTGCTGAAGCTACCGCCGTCGCGGACCCGGTCCACCTGGTAGACCACCGGCAAACCGGCGTCGCCCGGACGCAGGAAATAACCGTGCAGCGAATGCACGTGACGCGCTTCTTCAACGGTCTGGCTGGCCGCCGACAGGGACTGGCCCAGCACCTGGCCGCCGAACAACTGACGAAAACCCAAGTCCTGGCTACGGCCGCGAAACAGGTTTTCTTCGATCGGTTCCAGGGTCAGCAAGTCGACCAGATCTTCCAGCACTTGGCTCATTCAGACTCTCCTCACACAGAGCAATGCCGCGCAGTCTTGGCTGCGGCGGTCGATTCAGGTTTTGGCCCGGGCCAACATTGCGCACATTGTAAACATCCCGGCCAGCTTATCCATGCAAGGTTTCCAACCATTGCTCACGGGTGATGCGGTACAACACGTGGCTGCGCAGCGGATGACCGGCTTGCAGCTTGGGGTGCTGGAAATCGCCTGCCGGGTCAGGGTGCATGCCAATGGCCTGCATGACTTTCTGAGACGGCAGGTTGGCCTCGGTGGTAAAGGCCACCACCTGATCCAGCAGCAAGCGGTCAAAGCCGCAGCGCAGAGCGGTCCAGGCCGCTTCGCTGGCATACCCAAGGCCCCAGTGTTCGCGGGCCAGGCGCCAAGCGATTTCGGTGGCTGGGGTGAACGGGGCGTCAAACCCGACCACCCCCAAGCCGGTAAATCCAATGAATGCACCATTGTCCTTGCGCTGCAGCGCCCACGGACCAAAACCGTGCTCGGCAAAATGTCCGCGGATTCGCCCGATCAATGCAGCGCTTTCCAGGCGACTCAAGGGTGCCGGGAAGTAGCGCATGACTTGCGGGTCGGCGCACATCGCGGCAAATTCCGGCAAGTCCTCATCACGCCACTGGCGCATCAGCAGCCGCGCGCTCTCAAGTTCCAGTATCGGCTCCATCGCTCCCCTCCGTTTCCCTGCATACAAGTCTAGATCGCTGGTAGGATCCTTCACTTCGTCACTCCACGCCACGAACCGACCATGCCCCTGCCGCTGATTTACCACGAAGACTACAGCCCCGAGTTTCCAGCGGAACATCGTTTCCCCATGGACAAGTTCCGACTGCTGCGCGATCACTTGGTGGACAGTGGCCTGACCGAGGACCAGCACCTGCTGCGTCCACAGATTTGCCCGGCAGACGTACTGGCCCTGGCCCACGACCCCGGTTATATCGAACGCTACATGAGCGGCGAGTTGTCCCGCGAAGACCAACGGCGCCTCGGCCTGCCCTGGAACGAAGCCCTGGCCCGGCGCACCGTGCGGGCGGTCGGCGGCTCCCTGCTGGCCGCCGAACAGGCGCTGGAACATGGCATGGCCTGCCACCTGGCGGGCGGTACCCACCACGCCCACTACGATCACCCCGCCGGCTTCTGCATCTTCAACGACCTGGCGGTAATCAGCCATTACCTGCTGGCAAGCGGACGGGTTTCACGGGTGTTGATCTTCGACTGTGACGTGCATCAGGGCGACGGCACGGCGCGGATTCTGCAACATACCCCGGACGCGGTGACGGTTTCCCTGCATTGCGAAAAGAATTTTCCCGCACGCAAGGCCGACAGCGACTGGGACATTCCGCTGCCCATGGGCATGGGCGATGCCGAGTACCTCAAGGTGGTCGATGACGCGCTCAACTACCTGCTGCCGCTCTACCAGCCGGACCTGGTGCTGTACGACGCCGGGGTCGATGTGCACAAGGACGACGCCCTGGGGTATCTGAAGCTGACCGATGCCGGGGTCGCCGCCCGCGATGAGGCCGTATTGCGCCACTGCCTGGGCCGCGACATCGCGGTGATGGGCGTGATTGGCGGCGGCTACAGCAAAGACCGTGAGGCCCTGGCTCGGCGTCACGGCATCCTCCATCACAGTGCGCAACGGGTCTGGCAGTCATCAGGCTGTCATTGAGTTGTGGATGCTTTACCCACAATGCCTGTGGAACGGCCTGTGGATAACCTGAGTGAAAGGACCTGCAAGCCCTGTCCACTATGGCCTACAAGCCACTGATCATTTTTCAACCAACGCCCTAGAACCGCCGAGCCCCTGTAGCAGCTGCCGAGCCCGCGAGGCTGCGTTCGGCTGCGCAGCAGCCGCCAGACTCAACGCACCCGGCGAGGACTGCGTCCTCGAACGCAGCCTCGCGGGGCTCGACAGCTGCTACGGGGGGCTTGTGGTGCTGCTAGAATACGCGGCCTTTCGAGCCGAATCGCAGTGCATGCCATGAGCCAACCCGTCGCCCACCCTCCCCAGCACGTCGCCATCATCGGTGGCGGCCCTGCCGGCTTGATGGCCGCCGAGGTGCTGAGCCAGGCCGGGGCCAGGGTCGACCTCTACGACGCCATGCCGTCGGTGGGCCGCAAGTTCCTGCTGGCCGGTGTCGGCGGCATGAACATCACCCACTCCGAAGCCTACCCGGCGTTCCTTGCACGCTACGCCGCACGCGCCCCGCACATCGCCCCGCTGTTGCGCGGCTTCGATGCCCCCGCGCTGTGTGATTGGATTCACGGCCTGGGGATAGAAACGTTCGTCGGCAGTTCCGGCCGGGTCTTTCCCACCGACATGAAAGCCGCCCCGCTGCTGCGTGCCTGGCTCAAGCGCCTGCGCGATGGCGGAGTAGTTATCCACACCCGCCATCGCTGGCTAGGCTGGAATCCGGACGGCAGCCTGCGCATTGCCAATCCGGACGGCGAACAGAAGATCAACCCCGACGCCCTGTTACTGGCACTCGGTGGCGGCAGTTGGGCGCGACTGGGCTCCGATGGCGCCTGGATGTTGCCCCTGGAACAACGCGGAGTCGCCCTGGCGCCTTTGAGACCGAGCAACTGCGGGTTCGAGGTGACCGCCTGGAGTGAGTTGATGCTCAGCAAATTTGCCGGCGCGCCGCTGAAAAACATCGCCATCGGCTTGAATGACGATGTCCCGCGCCTGGGGGAATGCGTGATCACCGCTACCGGGGTTGAGGGCAGCCTGATCTATGCCTTGTCCGCGCCGATCCGCGATGCCATTGAGCAGCAGGGTTCCGCCACTGTGCACCTGGATCTACTGCCCGGGCGCCCTGTGGATAAAATCCACGCAGCGCTGAGCAAGCCGCGCGGCTCCCGTTCCATGGCCAAACATCTACACAGTCAGTTGGGCCTGGATGGCGTCAAGGCCGCGCTGCTGCGCGAGCTGACACCGAGCGAGTCATTCGCCGATCCGTTGGCGCTGGCCCACGCCATCAAGGCGCTGCCACTGACACTGGTCAAGACCAGGCCGCTGGACGAAGCCATCAGCAGCGCCGGCGGCGTGACGTTCGAAGCGATGGATGAACAATTGATGCTCAAGGCATTGCCCGGCGTGTTCTGCGCAGGCGAAATGCTCGATTGGGAAGCGCCGACCGGCGGCTATCTGCTGACCGCCTGTTTCGCCAGTGGGCGTGCGGCCGGGTTGGGGATGGTGCAGTGGCTGAGGAGCAGCTACAAGCCGTGAGCTTCGAGCTTCGAGCTTCGAGCTTCGAGCCTCGAGCTTCGAGCTTGAAGCTTGAAGCTCGAGGCTCGTAGCTCGTAGCTCGTAGCTCGTAGCTTGCCGCTTAGTGTCGCCTCACTTCTTCTTGCGCGGCCCGGTGTTGAATACCGGCACTTTGCGCACCGGCTTGACCGGCACATCGGCCACGGTCTCACCGCTATCCACCCATTTACCCAGGTTACGTTTGCCACCACCGGAAGCCTTGGGCTTCTTCGGCTTTTTCGGCTTCTTGATCACCTGGCCGCTGGCGTCGGTGTCCGGCACCCGGTGCTCCGGTTCGAAGTCCTGCTCCATATGGCGAGTCAGGGCCTGACGGGTCAGCGTCTCGATCGCCGACAACAGGTTCACTTCATCAGCACACACCAGCGAAATCGCCTCGCCGGTGGCCCCGGCACGACCGGTACGGCCGATCCTGTGGATGTAGTCCTCGGCCACGATCGGCAAATCAAAGTTCACCACCAGCGGCAGGTCTTCGATGTCCAGGCCACGGGCCGCGACGTCAGTAGCCACCAGGATCTGGATTTCACTGGCCTTGAAACGATCCAGCGCCCGTTGGCGGGTCGCCTGGGGTTTGTCGCCATGAATACCGTCGGCATTGACGCCCAGGCCCTGGAGTTTTTCCACGAGCGCGTCCACGCCGTTACGGGTCTTGGCGAACACCAGCACCTGCTTCCACTTTTGCTTGCGCAGCAAATGCACGAACAGCTCTGGCTTGCGCTTCTTGTCGACGGTGTAGAGCCATTGCTTGACCGTGTTGGCAGCAACGTTGCGCGGGCTGACTTCGATGCTCAGCGGATCATTGAGCATTTGCCCGGCCAGCAGGCGGATCTGATCCGAGAAGGTCGCGGAGAACAGCAAGGTCTGGCGCTTTTTCGGCAGCACCCGGTAGATATTCGACAGTTCTTCGGAGAAGCCCAGGTCGAGCATGCGGTCCGCTTCGTCGAGCACCAGGGTCTGCAGCTGATTGAATTTCAGCGCGTTCTGGCGGAACAGGTCGAGCAGGCGACCGGGAGTCGCCA
Source organism: Pseudomonas sp. NPDC087626 (assembly GCF_044743405.1). NCBI lineage: Bacteria > Pseudomonadati > Pseudomonadota > Gammaproteobacteria > Pseudomonadales > Pseudomonadaceae > Pseudomonas > Pseudomonas sp. NPDC087626. Next base: position 61,354 of record NZ_JBIUWJ010000008.1, on the reverse strand, counting down.
CCAGCAGGTCGACGCCTTTGCGCAGCTTCATCATCTGCGGATTGATGCTGACACCGCCGTACACCGCGTAGGTGCTCAACGGCAGATGCTCGGCGTACTGGCGCACGCTTTCATGCACCTGTTCGGCCAGCTCGCGAGTTGGCACCAGGATCAGCGCACGCACCGAGTTACTGGTGACTTTCGGCCCCTCCATGGCCAGCAACTGCAACAGCGGCACGGCAAAGCCGGCGGTCTTGCCGGTGCCGGTCTGGGCCGCGGCCATCAGGTCGCGACCGGCCAGCACCGCCGGAATGGCTTGCGCCTGAACCGGCGTCGGGGTCTGGTAACCGAGCGTCTCAAGGGCGCGCAGCAAGGGTTCGATCAGGCCAAGAGTGGCGAAAGTCATTGGGATACCGTAGGAAAAAATCAGCGCACGTGGGCAATGCGCGGCAGTTTACCTTAAATCACTGCGGTTTCTGCTTACGCCACTGCGGCAAGCCGATCAACACCACGGCACTGATGATCACCGTCATCGCCAGGGCTTCTTCCATGCCAATGGTTTCACCGGCAAAAACAATCCCCAGCAACACCGCCACGGCCGGGTTGACGTAGGCATAACTGGTGGCCGCTGCCGGGCGCACGTGCTTGAGCAGGTACATGTAGGCGTTGAACGCGACGATCGAACCGAGCAGCACCAGGTACATCAGCGCTGCCCAGCCTTCGATCGGCGGCAGGCTATGCAGGCGTTCGCCGGACAGTGCGCTGGCGATCATCAGCACCACGCCACCCACCAGCATCTCGGCGGCACTGGCCATCGCTCCTTGGGGCAACGGCAAATGCTTGCTCCACACCGAACCAAAGGCCCAGGCCGCGGCGGCAAAGATCAGCAACGCCGCACCCAAGGGGCTGGACTGCAGGTTGGAGCCGAGGTTGAGCATGGCGATCCCGATCAGACCCAGCACAATCCCCGCCCACTCCAGGCGGGTATTACGCGCGCCCCAGAAATAGCCGCAGAGCAAGGTGAACAGCGGCACCGTGGCCACCGCCAATGCCGCCACGCCCGAGGCCACGCCCGCATGCTCGGCAACCGTCACCGCGCCATTACCACAACTGAGCAACAGCACCCCGATCGCTGCGGCCGCCTTCCATTGTTGCCACGTGGGTGCCGGCACCCCGCGCCAGCGCAGAAACGCATACAGCAGGGTCCCGGCAATGATGAAGCGTACGCCCCCCAGCATCAGCGGTGGCCAGTACTCGACGCCGATGCGGATCACCAGGTAGGTCGACCCCCAGATCACATACAGCGCAAAAAAGGCTCCAATCAGCGGTAACGGGAAACGGCGAAGACCAGGCATGGGACGCTCTGAGGCAGGACAAGTGGAGCGTTATTCTAGAAAGCCGACGGACGGAACTTAAGTTACAAAACCTGTTTATAAGGCCCGTACACTTTTCAAAACACGGAGATAACAGCTATAAGCCGTACTTTCGAAAGTCAGCGGTTCAGGGAGCCTGTTTATGGATAAATACGACCGAATGCTGCTCAGTGCCCTCATGGAAAATGGGCGAGCGTCCTACGCCGAATTGGCGCGCAAGGTGAACCTGTCGGCGCCCGCCGTCGCCGAGCGGGTCGCCAAGCTGGAGTCCAGCGGCGTGATCACCGGCTACCAGGCCACCGTCGACCTGGCCAAGGTCGGCCTGCCGATCCAGTGCCTGATCGAGTTGCGCCTGACCCAGCACGGCAACCAGAAAGCCTATGACGAAATGATCAAGATCCCCCAGCTCACCGAGTGCCATCGCGTCACCGGCGACTCCTGCGTGATCATGCGTGGCGCGGTGGCCTCGATGATCGAGTTGGAAGACTTGATCAATCGTGTCGCCCGGTTCGGCTCCAGCAAGACCTCGATCGTGCTCTCCAGCGCCTTCGAAAAACGCGTCCCCCTGGGGCAACTGGAAGGCAACGCGAAAAACGGCGCATGAGGTCTAGGGGGTGGCCCGGAAGGTCAGAACCCGCGATGGCGCTTGAGATGCTCGTTGATCTTCGCCGCCGGAACCTTCTGCAAGCTGCGCAGCAGGTCATGGGACAGCTCGCGCAAGCCGTGCGTGTGCCGCAACTCCTGCGCCAGGTGCGCGGTAAGGTTGGCCGCCATCTCGGCGTCGGCCATGGCCCGGTGAGCCTGGCCGGTGTTGGGCAACCCGGCGAAACGGGTGAGGGTACCCAACTTGTGGTTGGGCGCCGCCGGCATCAGGCGGCGGGCCAGCAACAGCGAGCAGGCAAAGTGCTGCAAGCGCGTGCGCTTGATCTGCCCCAGCTCGAAGTCCCAGAACTTCTGGTCGAATGCTGCGTTGTGCGCCAGCAGTGGCGTGGTCCCGACAAACTCGTTGACCTCGTTCATCACCTGCTGCGCACTGGGTGCGGTGCGCAGCATGGCGTTGCTGATGCCGGTCAGTTGTTCGATAAATGCCGGCACGCGCACGCCGGCATTCATCAGGCTCTGGTAACGCTCGACGATGCGCCCCTGTTCTAGAATCACCACGGCGATTTCCGTGGCCCGGCAACTGCTGCTGGGGGAGATTCCGGTGGTTTCAAAGTCGATGACGGCTATGCGTTCCAAACCTGTTCCTTGCGTTCAATAATCAGTTTTTGAGCAACAACGCGCCTTCGATCGGCACGTAGCGTGTGGCCGCGCGAATCAGCGAATTGGCGGTGAGACCCGGCACGCCATAGGCAACGGCGGCCACCCCGTGCTTGTTGATGATGCGTTCGAGCAGCATGTCGAAATCGCCGTCACCGGAGGCCAGCACCACTTCGTCGACGTGGTCGGCGGCGTCCATGATATCCAGGGTAATGCCCACGTCCCAGTCGCCCTTGGCCGAGCCGTCGCTACGCTGGATGTAGGGCTTGAGCTTCACGATGAAACCGAGGTTACGCAGGATCTGCTGGAACTGCTGCTGCTTGCTGTCACCGCGATCGATGGCGTAGGCATAGGCTTCGACGATCTGCCCGTGCTGGCTGATGTCAGCCCACAAGGCGGCATAGTTGAAATGACAGCCGTAGGCCTGGCGCACGGTGTAATAGAGGTTCTGGACATCGGCGAACACTGCGATCTTCTTCACCGCACATCCTCTTGGCGCGCACAGGCGCAGGCGATTGTTCGGACCCCGGGCCCGAAAAGTCGCCCAGTATGCCAGTCGCAAGGAAGGTTGGGCGAATCATCAGTCCGGGACGGCGCAACGCCCCGGACGAATGGCGGATCAGACGAAGCTATCGTCGTCGCCGAACAACGACGAGCCGTCATCGCTGTAGCCGGCGTCGGCAAACCCGCCCTGGTCGTTGCCGTAGCTGTCGTTACCGGCCATGCGCGGTTCGTCACTCCAGCCGGTGCCGGTGTCATTGACTGGCGCGGGCTCTTGCTTGATCACCTCGACGACTTCCTGGGGCGCCTGGTTACTGTGGAACAGGCTGCTGATGCCCTGCGCCAGCATCACCCCGCCCGCTACCCCGGCAGCGGTCTTCAGGGCGCCACCGAGGAAGCTGCCGCCAGCCGCCGGCGCCTGTTGCGCCGCAGCGCCTGGGTTCTGCGCCGCAGCCGTGAAATTTTGCGCGCCGGACTGGGCATTGGACGCCGAGCGTCCGGGCTCACGCCAACCATTGCCGCTGGATGTCGGCGCTACGCGGGATGCACCAGGCTGTGGCTCACGCGGCCCACCAAACAGGCTGGACAGGAACCCGCCACTGCCGCTCGGCGCCGCTGCCGGGGTCTGCGCCTGGGCCTGCAACACCTGGTTGCGCAATTGCTCAACCTGTTGCGCGAGCGCTTGGTTTTGCTCGTCGAGGCGCTTGAGCGCCGCCTCTTGCACCAGGATCGCCTGGGTCATGAAATAACCGGCATCGGGCTGGCGGCCCAGGTGCTGGTTGATTCGCGCTTGCGCCAGGGCGTCGCGCGGTTCGGCCTGGGTTTGCGCCTGTTGCAGCCGTGCAAACAGGTCATCGATCAGGGTTTGCTCTTCGCTGTTCATGGCGACCTCATAGATTGCCGGAAAAATCTTTGCCCTCATCCCGTGTGGATTAGGTGCCCGGCAGTAATGGGGCCGACGCCAGCTGTTTCAATGCGCTTTACCTAACGTTTACCTTTGTTCAGGTAAGGCTCCCATCGGTTACAGTGTCGCCATACTTTGCAACCTGCGAAAGCGACCGATGAATCCGTTAGACGTACTCCGCGACTCCTTGTATTTCTTCAAGCGCAACCTGGGCGGCATCGTCTCGTTGTGCCTGCCGCTGGTGGTGATCGAGGCCCTGCTGCAACAATTGGTCGACCACACCCAGGGACCCGAGGCGTTTCCCGGCTACAGCGTGATTGTCGGGCTGCTGGTCTACCCGTTGTACACCGCCGCGCTGATTCTGTTTCTCGATGCCCGCAGCCGTGGCGAATCTCCACGCACCCGCGACCTGTGGGCAGCCTCGGCCAGCCTATGGCCACGCTTCGCCTTGCTGACGGCCGTCAACACCCTGATGATTCTGGTGGGGCTGTCGCTGTACTTCCTGCCGGGCATCTGGCTGATGGTGATGCTGGCGTTCGCCGAATACCTGCTGGTACTGCGCAACCTGGCGCCGTTGGCCGCGATCCGCGAAAGCATGCGCCTGGCCCGAGGCAATTTCCTGCGCATCCTGGTGTGCATTCTCTGTGTGATGGGGCCACTGTGGCTGCTCAAGGGGGTGAGCGTCTCGCTCTATCCGTCGCCACAGAACCCGGTGCTGTCGGTCCTTATCGAAAGTGGCCATAGCTTCCTGCAACTGTTCACCAGCGTGGTGCTGTTTCGCCTGTTCATGCTGATCAGCGAAGCGCCTGACAAAACCCAAGGCAATGCCTGACCGCAGCACCCTTGGGCTCGGGCCCTGCTCTCGGTTATGCTCGGGACCAACTTTGTAACGCCATAAGCCGAGCCCATGACCCGCCTACTGCGCTACACCCTCTTAGGCCTGCTGATTCTGGCAGGCCTGTTGCTGGCCTCGACCTACAGCCTGACCTGGCGCCCCGAGGCCAAGGAACCCCTGACGGTGCAGTGCAGCGCCCCGGCGCCCTCGCTGGTGCCTGGCCAGGCGCTGAAGGTCATGACCTGGAACGTGCAGTACCTGGCAGGCAAGCGTTATGTGTTCTGGAACGACCTGGCCCAGGGCAGCGACGAATCCCCGACCCCGGAAGACATGGCCTTCAGCCTCGATGAAGTGGCGCGGGTAATCCGCGATGAGCAGCCGGATGTAGTGCTGTTGCAGGAGCTGGATGACGGGGCCAAGGCCAGCGACTATCAGGACCAGCTCAAACTGCTCCGCGAACGCCTGGCGGACCTTTATCCCTGCAGTACCTGGGCGTTCGACTGGAAGGCTGACTTCGTGCCGGACCTGCATATTTTCGGCAGTGTCGGCCGGCAATTGGCGACCTTGAGCCGCTACCAGATCGAACACGCCGAACGCCAGCAACTGCCCGAGCCGCCGCAGAACTTCATCAGTCGCCAGTTCCAACCGAAAAACGCCTTGCTGGTGAGCTACCTGCCCCTCAGAGACGGCGGCCAACTGGCGCTGCTCAATACTCACCTGGACTGGGTGCGCCAGCCGGATGACAGCCTGCAGAACAAGGTCGCGGCTGTCGCCAAGGTGTTGGACAAATTCGAAGCGCGCGGCACCCCGTGGCTGATCGGTGGTGATTTCAACCTGCTGCCCCTGGGCCAGTTCCAGCGCCTGCCCCCCGAACAGCGCACGCCCTACACCGCCGACAGTGCCCTGCACACGCTGTGGGACAAGTACCCGATGATCCCGACCAATAACGAAGCCAGCGGCATCGACCGCGCCCGCTGGCTGACCCACTATCCCAACGACCCTGGCCTCAACGGCCCGGACCGGACGGTCGACTACCTGTTCTACAGCCCCAGGCTCAAGCGGGTACAAGCCGAGGTCCGGCAGGACGATACGCTGCGCATTTCCGATCACTTGCCGGTGATTGCGCGGTTTCTGCTACCGGCAACACCGTAAGCACGGTTTTTTTTGTAGGAGCGAGCTTGCTCGCGATGGCGGTCTGTCAGGCACTCTCGATGTTGAATGGACCGGCCTCATCGCGAGCAGGCTCGCTCCTACAGTGAGTTGGGGTGCTCGCAGATGTTGCATACGGCCACCCAACCATCAGGACTTGCGCGGTTTGGCCCGCGCCGTGGCTTCTGCCACCAGAGGGTCATCGGGCCAGTAGTGCTTGGGGTATCGGCCCTTCAGGTCCTTCTTCACTTCGGCGTAGGTACTGCGCCAGAAATTTGCCAGGTCCTGGGTCACCTGCACCGGGCGGCGGGCCGGTGACAGCAGGTGCAGCTTGACCACCTGCCGGCCACCGGCAATGCGTGGGGTCTCGGCCAGGCCAAACAATTCCTGCAGGCGCACCGCGAGAATCGGTGGCTGTTCACTGTAGTCCAGGCGGATCGACGACCCCGAAGGCACGCTCAGGTGATGGGGCGCCAGCTCATCCAGGCGTTGCGGCAACGGCCAGGGCAGCAAGTTATGCACAATGCTCGACAGGTCCAGGTTGGCAAAGTGGCTGAGCCGCGAAACCCGCCCCAGATAAGGCATCAGCCAGTGTTCCAGGCTCTTGAGCAGCGCGCCGTCGCTGACATCCGGCCAACTGCTGTCGCCCTGCTGATCGAGGTCGAGCTGGCGCAAGAGCGCCACACGGGCCTGCCATTGCCGCAGCTCCGGGGTCCAGGGCAACAGCTCCAAGCCCTTGCGCCGCACCAGGTTGACCAGCGCCTGACTGCGCGCCGCTTCATCCAGGCCGGTCAACGGCTCACGACTCAATACCAGCTCGCCGACCTTGCGCTGGCGCTCAGCGCGCAGCACGCCTTCACGCTCATCCCAATCCAGTTGATCGACGCAGCGCACTTGCTCGGCCAATACCGAGTCGAACAGCGCCGGGTCAAAATCCGCCGCCAGGTAGATCCGTTCTTCCCGTTGCCCCTGGCGACTGCCCAAATCGGCGATGACCAGCCAGCCCTGCTTCATCAGGCTGTCCGCCTCGGCAAACAACGCCGCGCGTCCGTTGGCCAAGCGATATTCCGCGCCGCCCGCACGGCGCTGCTGGGCCACGCGGTCCGGGTAGGCCAGGGCCAGCAACGCGCCAAGCCAGCGCGGATGTTGCGGGTCCGCCACCGGTTGCTCGGGTTTGCCACGCAGATAGCCGCGATACTGCCGCGCCAGTTGCCGAGCCCGCTGCACACCACCCTGGGCGCCCCGGGCAGCCCGTTCCTCACCGGACAGCAGCACCAGGCGACTGTGCAGGTCGGCACCGGCGCCGCGCAAAATATCCCGCTCGCCGAGCAACGCCGCGACATCGCAGGCCATGTTCGCCAGGCCCAGCGCCTGGCCGCGCAGCAACAAATGGGCAATCCGCGGGTGGGCCGGCAGTTCGGCCATAGCCTCGCCATGCCGGGTCAGTTGCCAATCTTGCGGCGAGGAGCCTTGCAGGGCCCCCAAGCGTTCGAGCAGGTCCTGGGCCTGGGCATACGCCGCCGCCGGCGGCACATCGAGCCACACCAGTTGCCCCGGAGTCACACCCCAACGCCCCAACTGCAACGCCAGGCCGGCGAGGTCCGCCGAGAGTATTTCGGCACTGGCATAGGCTGCCAATTGTTCATGCTGGTCCTGGGACCACAGCCGATAACACACCCCCGGCTCCAGGCGTCCGGCACGACCGGCACGTTGGGTGGCGCTGGCGCGGGAGATCCGCTGGGTATCGAGGCGTGTCATGCCGCTGCCAGGGTCGAAACGCGGCACCCGCGCCAGTCCGGCATCGATTACTACCCGCACGCCGTCAATGGTCAGGCTGGTCTCGGCGATGTTGGTCGCCAGCACCACTTTGCGTTGCCCCGCCGGCGCCGGATCGATCGCCGCCCGCTGCGCTGCCAGGTCGAGTTCGCCGTGCAAAGGGCACAACAACACCGTGGAGCGCTCACCCAGGGCATCGGCCAATTGCTGGTGCACCCGACGGATTTCCGCTTGTCCGGGCAGGAATACCAACAGGCTGCCGGCCTCATCATTCAAGGCTTCGAGCACGGTCTGCACCAACCGTGGCTCGATGAACTCGCCCGGCTGAAACGGCCGGCCCCAGCGCATCGCCACCGGGTACATGCGGCCTTCGCTGCGCAGGATCGGCGCATCATTCAGCAAGCTGGCCAGGCGCTCGCCTTCGAGAGTGGCCGACATCAGCAGAATCTTCAGTGGCTGCTCGTCGCGAAACAGCTCCCGGCCATTGAGGCTCAGGGCCAGGGCCAGGTCGGCATCCAGGCTGCGCTCGTGGTACTCATCGAAAATCAGCAGGCCAACCCCCTCCAGCGCCGGATCTTCCTGCAAGCGGCGGGTGAGGATGCCTTCGGTGACCACTTCGATACGGGTGGTGGGACCGACCTTGCTGTCCAGGCGGATCCGGTAGCCGACGGTTTCCCCGACTTTCTCCCCCAGCTCACTGGCCAGGCGCTCGGCCGCTGCGCGCGCCGCCAGCCGGCGCGGTTCCAGCATCAGGATGGTTTGCCCGGCCAGCCATGGCTCGTTGAGCAGCGCCAAAGGCACGCGGGTGGTCTTACCGGCGCCGGGCGGTGCTTCGAGCACGGCTTCATGGCGTGTCGCCAGGGCTTCACGCAGCGCGGGTAAAACTTCATCTATCGGCAAAGAAATCATGCTGGCTCCAAAACAGAGCGGCGAGTATAACGGCGAACTGCTTTGCGTTCGTCACGGTCCTAATTCATAGCGACGACGTTTCGTTTCAAGTTTGCCGAGGAGAATTCTTATGCGTGTTCCGTTTCGTCTGATTGGTGGTGTGCTGGTAGCGACCCTGCTGACCCAACTGACCGCGTGCGGGTCGATTTTCTACCCCGATCGCCGTGGCCAGATCGACGGCAAGATCGACCCGGCAATTGCCGTGCTCGATGCCGTGGGCCTGCTGTTTTATGTGATCCCCGGGCTGATCGCCTTTGCCGTGGACTTCACTACCGGGGCGATTTATTTCGAGCCAGGCAAGACCGCCCAAGTGGCCCCGGAAAAACTCCAGCAAGCGATCGGCGCCGACGGCCAGGTCGACAACGTCAAGCTGCAGACCATCCTGCAAACCGAGTTGGGCCGCAGCTTCCCGCTGGACGATCCACGCCTGATCCAGCACAAGGGCAGTGCCCAGCAACTGGCAGCGCTAGGGTTGCAACCCGCCGCTTGATGACGCGCACCGAAGGAACGATGCACCTATGACCAGCAGCCCGGAACACGCTCGCCTGTTACGCCTGGCCACCCGCGCCTCGGTGGCGGTGGCCAGCATCCTGATTATCGCCAAGGCCATTGCCTGGTGGTTAAGCGGGTCGGTGAGCATGCTCGCCGGCTTGACGGACTCGGCACTCGACGGCGTGACCTCGCTGCTCAATCTGCTGGCGGTGCACTACGCCCTGCGCCCGGCGGACGACGATCACCGCTATGGGCATGGCAAGGCCGAGTCCCTGGCGGGTATGGCCCAGGCGCTGTTCATCGGCGGCAGTGCATTACTGATCGCCTTCCAGGCTTTCGACCGGCTCAAGCATCCAGAGCCGGTCGGTGCGCCCTGGATCAGTATCGGGGTGATTGTGTTTTCCCTCGGCCTGACGGCGGCATTGCTGCTGTTGCAACACCGGGTTATCCGCGAAACCGGGTCCAATGCGGTACGCGCCGATTCACTGCACTACCGCTCCGACCTGCTGCTCAATGGCAGCATCCTGCTTGCCCTGGTGCTGGCTGGGTTTGGCTGGCATCAACTGGATGCCTGGTTCGGCCTGGCGATTGCCGCTTACATCCTGTGGAGTGCGATACAGATCGCCCGGGAAAGCTTTACCGTGCTGATGGACGAGGAACTGCCGCCCGAGATCAGCCAGCACATGCTCGAACTGGCCTGTGGCGTGCCCGGCGTCCTGGGCGCCCACGACTTGCGCACCCGGGTCTCGGGCAACCACTGGTTTGTGCAACTGCACCTGGAACTGCCAGGGGACCTGACCTTATCCGTCGCCCATGGCATCAGCGACCAGGCGGCCGATGCCATTCACGCCGCCTACCCACGAGCCGAAGTGCTGGTGCACGCTGACCCGATTGGCTCAGCCGCAAGCGGCAAGCTTTAAGCTCACAGCTACCACTGAACCTGATAGTCCCGCGAGCCCAGGCAATTGCCCGGGCCTGGCCTTATATCGCGCACATAAAAAAGGGAGGCCCGTCGGCCTCCCCTTGAGAACTTAGTCCGTGCTCGACGCTTTTGACGCCGGCTCACCTCACTCCGTCTTCTGGACAGTGTGTAGCCCGGGGGCCAACTCGCCTCCTGTGGGAGGGGTGGCCGCGGCTGGCCTGATTCGGCGGGCCGCTGTGGACTGTTTGTCCGGGCAGTGATTCTGGTAATAAGAATAGGCCTGAGGCCACGGCAGAGGATTGCGAATATTGCTCAAATAAACATGACTTGCGCAATTTTTCACCCCTGATAGATAATCCACCGCAATTGTTAAGACAAAGGCCTGTTTCATGAGCAAACTCGACCGATACGACTTGAGCATTTTGGCGGAATTGCAGCGCGACGCACGCATCTCCAATCAGGAGCTGGCCGAGCGCATCGGCCTTTCGCCCTCGCCTTGTTCGCGGCGGGTCAAACAGTTGGAGGACGATGGCTACATCAGCCGCCAGGTCGCCTTGCTCGACCGCAAGCTGCTCGGCTTGAGCCTGACGGCCTACGTATTGATCGGCATGGACCGCCACACTCCCGAGCGCTTCGAAAATTTCGAGGCCGCCATTCGTACCCTGCCCCAGGTACTGGAGTGCAGCCTGGTGACCGGGATGGACGCCGACTACCAGCTCAAGGTGGTGGTGCCGGACATGGACCATTACCAGAAACTGCTGCTCGGCCACCTGACGCGGATTGAAGGGGTGACCAGTGTGCGCTCCAGCTTCGTGCTCAACCAGGTATTGAACAGTACCGAGTTGCCGTTGACCCATTTGCGCGGCTAAGTACGCCATCGCGGGCAAGCCTTGCACCTACGGGGCGCAAGGCTGCGGCACACCGACGCAGGTCAATGCCCCGCCGCGCGCCCTTGGCGTATACTCCCCCGGCCTTTTTTGCCCTGCGCGCGCTGGAGATTTTCGATGGATCCTGCACTGTTGGAAGAGTGGATGATGACCGGCCTGGTCAGCATCCTGATCATTTTCATGGGTTTCATCGTCTGGGACCTGGCAAAGAAATCCAAGGCCGGACGTTTCGGCTCGTTCATCCTGTTCTTTGTGCTGGGCCTGGGTGTGGCGGCATTCATCATCAAGAGCGTGGTAATTGGCCTGATCGAATCCGGCACTTTATAAGCGCGCCGGCACTTCCTTCCACTGGCCCTGGTCGAGCCCCTCGAGCGTCCAGTCGCCGATTCGCACGCGCACCAGGCGCAAGGTCGGCAAGCCCACTGCCGCGGTCATGCGCCGCACCTGACGGTTGCGCCCCTCCCGAATCACCAACTCCAGCCAACTGGTCGGCACGCTTTTACGAAAGCGTACCGGCGGGTTGCGTGGCCACAACTCGGGCTCTTCCAGCTGACGCGCCTCAGCGGGCAAGGTCATGCCGTCATTGAGCTCGACACCGTCACGCAAGCGCTGCAACTGCTCGGCCGTCGGCTCGCCTTCGACCTGCACCCAATAGGTCTTGGCCAACTTGTGCTTGGGGTCGGCAATCCGCGCCTGCAACTGGCCATCGTTGGTCAGCAACAGCAGCCCTTCGCTGTCACGGTCCAGGCGGCCGGCCGGGTAGATCCCGGGAATCTCGAGGTAATCCTTGAGCGTCGCCCGCCCTTCGCCATCACTGAATTGCGTCAGCACATCGAAGGGTTTGATGAACAGAATCAGTTTCGGTTCAGCCGGCGGCGCTTTGGCCACGCGGCGCGGGCCTGCAGGGGCAGCACCTGGGCGACGGGAAGGAGGACGAGGACGGGACATGGCAAACACAACATCTAACGGTCAGGGCTGCCCATGCTAGTGCCCCGACCGTCAAATGACCACGATAACAATCAGCGGAACGGCGGCTCGTCGAAGCTGCGCAGTTTGCGCGAGTGCAATGAGTTGAGCTCGGTGCGCAGTAGATCCACCGCGGCGATGCCGATTTTCAAGTGCTGGCTGACCGCACGCTCATAAAAAGCGTTGGCCGAACCCGGCAGCTTGATTTCACTGTGCAGCGGCTTGTCCGAGACACACAGCAACGTGCCATATGGCACCCGCAGACGATAACCCTGGGCGGCGATGGTGCCGCTTTCCATGTCCACCGCCACGGCCCGTGACAGGTTGATCAACGGTCGTTCCTGGGCCCAACGCAATTCCCAGTTACGGTCGTCGTAGGTCAGCACGGTACCGGTGCGCAGGCGTTTTTTCAGGTCATCGCCCTTCTCGCCCGTGACGTTGGCAGCCGCCTGTTGCAGCGCCATTTGCACTTCGGCCAGCGCCGGGATCGGAATGTTCGGCGGCACCACCCGGTCGAGAATCCCATCGCGCCGCATGTAGGCGTGGGCCAGCACGTAGTCGCCGATCGTCTGCGATTGGCGCAGGCCACCGCAGTGCCCGATCATCAGCCAGCAGTGCGGACGCAGCACAGCCAGGTGGTCGGTGATGTTCTTCGCGTTGGACGGACCGACACCAATGTTGACCAGGGTCACGCCATGCCCGTCAGACGCCAGCAAGTGGTAGGCCGGCATCTGGTAACGGTGCCAGACCACACCTGCGGCAATGGCCGAGGCTTCGCCGTGATCCATGCTCTTTTCGATGATCACGTTGCCCGGCAGCACCATGCGCACAAAGCGCGGGTCGCTGCGCAATTGCTCCAGGCCATGGACGATGAACTGGTCGACATAACGATGGTAGTTGGTCAGCAGGATCCACGGCTGCACATGCCGCCAGTCGCTGCCGGTGTAGTGCACCAGGCGGCGCAGGGAGAAGTCGACCCGCGCGGCGTCGAACAGGGCCAGAGGCAGCGGATCGGTATTTTCCCAATCGTACAGGCCGTCGGCGATGCCATCGGTGGCCGCCGACAGGTCGGTGCTCGGGAACACCCGCGCCAGCACCGCGGCGGTCACGCCGGAGCCGGCCAGTTCATCGCCCTGCTCGACCACATAGGGGTACGGGATATTCTGCTGGCTGACACCCACTTCCACCGTCACGGTGAAGTCGTGCATCAAGGGCACCAGTTGCTCCAGCAAGTACTTACGAAACGCCGCCGGATGGGTGACGGTGACGCTGTAGGTCCCCGGCAACTGCACCTTGGCGTAAGCCCGGGTGGTCTGTGGGACTTCGCCCTGGCACAGGTAGGTCAGGCGCAATTCCGGGTAGCGGAACATCGCACGCTGTTCGGCATCGGGTTCGATGCGGTCTTTCAGATAACGCTTGAGCGCCTGGTTCAACGCCGTAGTGGCTCGCTCGTGCAGCGCGGCGAGCCGGTCCACGGCTTGTTCAGCGGTTTGAACGACAATAAAGGCTTCGGTCACGATCAGCTTCCTGTGTTCTGGCTTGCAGGCCTTCATCTTGCCTGCAACGTTGCTTCACGGGAACAGTGGCGTGTTGGTTACGCTTCAATTCCGGAACACTGGAAATCCTGTGGGAGCGGGCTTGCCCGCGATTGCGGTGTGTCAGGCAACATTGATGTTGAATGTTTGATCGCAATCGCGAGCAAGCTCGCTCCCACAGGGCTTTGTTGTGGTCAGTAGCGCTGCGGGGTCGAACGGGCGACGATGGCTTCCACATCCAGACCTCGCGGCAACGCACCGTAAACCCGGCCTCCACCGTTCAGGCGACTGGCGATAAAGGCGTCGCTGACGCTGGCATTGCCCGCCTCGAGCAACAACTTGGCCTGCAGGCCCAGGGCAATGTCCTCGGTCAGTTGGCGGGCGCGGTACTGGATGTCGCTGGTGTCCTTGAACGCCGCCTGCAACTGCTGGATGTGCGTGGCCAGGCGTTTGTCGCCATGCCCGTCGCCCAGTTCGCTGAACAGTGCATCGAGCACTCCGGGCTCTTTGGACAGGGCACGCAGCACGTCCAGGCACTGCACGTTACCGGAACCTTCCCACGTCGAGTTCACCGGCGCCTCACGGTACAGGCGCGGCAGGATGCTTTCCTCGACATAACCGGCACCGCCCATGCACTCGGCAGCTTCATTGATCATGGCCGGGGCGCGCTTGCAGATCCAGTACTTGCCCACCGCTGTCACCAGCCGGGCGAACTTGGCTTCCTGGGAGTCATCCAGTTGATCCAGCGCCTGCCCCATGCGCAGGCTCAAGGCCAGGGCGGCCTCGCTTTCCAGCGCCAGGTCGGCGAGCACGTTCTGCATCAGCGGCTGTTCGCTGAGAAACTTGCCACCCACCTGGCGGTGGGCGCAGTGATGGCTGGCCTGAGTCAGCGCCTGGCGCATCAAGGCACTGGAGCCGACCATGCAATCAAAACGGGTCATGGCGACCATTTCGATAATGGTCGGTACGCCACGCCCCTCCTCGCCGATCATCCACGCCAGCGCCCCACGAAACTCGACTTCACTGGACGCATTGGAGCAATTGCCCAGTTTGTTTTTCAGGCGCTGGATGTAGAACTGGTTCCGCGTGTCATCTGGTCGATGGCGCGGCAGCAGGAAGCAGGTCAGGCCCTTGTCGGTCTGGGCCAGGGTCAGGAAGGCGTCGCACATCGGTGCCGAGCAGAACCATTTATGGCCCACCAGTTCATACGCCTGGCCCGGACCGGCCGCACCGACTGGATACGCCTTGGTGGTATTGGCCCGCACGTCGGTGCCGCCCTGCTTCTCGGTCATCGCCATGCCGATCGTGACGCCGGCCTTGTGGGCCATGCCGACATTGCGCGGGTCATACTCGCGGGCGAGGATTTTCGGCAGCCATTGCCGGGCGATGTCCGGCTGCAGACGCAAGGCGGGCACGCTGGCGAACGTCATGGTCAGCGGACAGCCACTGCCGGCTTCGGCCTGGCTGTGCAGGTACGTCATGGAGGCCCGGGCAACATGGGCGCCGGCCTGTGGATCGGTCCAGGGCAACGACGTCAGCCCGTGCTCGACCGCAGCCCGCATCAGCTCATGGTAGGCCGGGTGAAACTCCACCAGGTCGATGCGATGACCATACCGATCATGGCTGGAGAACAGCGGCTTGTTCTGGTTGGCCAAGAACCCCGCGGCCATCAACGGACCACCGGCCAAGGCACCATAGGCGTCGATTCGCGACTCGGCCCAACCCGCCCCGAAACGCCGCGACCAGTCTTGCAGCGGCAGGTCGACGCGGTACAGGTTGACCCCGTCCAGGGAGGGTGGCTGATTGGTAACTTCGTGGGTTTCGGCGAACTGGTGCAGGTTCATGGCGGGCCTCCTTGGGTCAGCGAAGACCCTCAGTTAAGCACCCTGCCACCCCCTGACAAAGTGGCATATACGCCTAAATACCGGCGCTTTCACCTTGCTGCTGGCAAAGTAACCGACGATGCAGCACCGCCTGCAACTCTTCGAATTTCACCGGTTTGCTCAGGCAATCAGTCAGCCCGGCCTCGAAGTCCAGGCTGGTGGTGGCCACCGCAGCCAGCACCGCAACATTGGCGTAGCCCGGCAGCGCACGGATCTGCTCGCACATCGTCTGCCCCGCCAGCGCGGGCATCGGACTGTCCAGCAGCACCGCATCAAAATATTCCCGGCGCAAGCACTCCAGCGCGGCGGGGGCGCTGTCGACACTGCGCACCCGATAGCCGAGCTTGAGCAACATGCCGCGCACCACCAATTGATTGATGCTGTCGTCGTCGACCAACAACACCCGGCAATCCTGGGGGTCACGCACGCTCACCAGGTCCTGGCCGTGGCGCACGGTAGCGGTGCTCGGCGGCAGCGTCACCACCTCGAACTCGACATCCAGCTGAAACCGGCTGCCACGCCCAGGTTCAGAGCGGTGGGTCAGGCGCCCGCCGATCAACTCGACCAATTGCCGACAGATCGCCAACCCCACTCCCAGGCCGCCGTACTCGCGGGTCATGGAACCGTCGAGCTGGAAAAAGCGCTGATACATGGTCGCCTCGCCCAGGTCAGTAAAACCGATGCCGGTGTCGATTACGGCAAAGGACAACGCCTGGCGCCCGGCTTCAGCCGGCTTGCCGCTGACCCGCAACGCCAACCCGCCGACGTGGGTGAACTTGATCGAGTTGTCCAGCAGGCACTCCAGGCACTGCACCAGCTTGGCGCTGTCACCGTGCAGGCGATCGGGCAAGCCCTGGGCCAGCTCAACCTTGAAATCCAGGGCCTTGCTCGCGGCATTGGCGGCGAACTGCTGGTGCAGGCCATCGACCACCGAACGCAGGCTGAACGACTCCGGGTAGGCCTTGAGGCGCCCGGCCTGCAACTCGGTCAGGGTCAGGATGCCGTTGACCATGCGCATCATGTCCCGGGCCGAACCGGCGGCGGTCTGCTGATACTGCTCCAGCTCCGGATCCATCTCGACGGTCTGCATCAACTCCAGCGAACCGATCACCCCATTCATCGGCGTGCGCAGTTCGTGGGTCAGGGTCGCCAGGAACTCATCCTTGAGCTGGTTACTGTGGGCCAGTTGCTGGTTCAACACTTCCAGCTTCTGCCCGGCATCGAACAATGTCTGTGCCTGCTGCTCGCGCATGGTGTTGATGCGGTCAGCCAGGGCCAGGGACAGCAATGCGACCTCAATCGCCGAACCGATCTGGCTGGCGTACATGGTCAGGAACACGTTAGGCAGGTAGCCCAGCACCATCAGCGTATTGACGATGCCGCCGAGCAGGAACGCCGACCAGGCGATGATGAAATAGCGTGCCACCCGCAGGCCGCGCCACCAGGCGAAAATCCCCGCCGAGAAAATCACCACGGTGAAGATCAGCGCCAATGCCGTGGCCAGGCGCAGGGCCAGGGCATAGCTGGTCATCAACGACAGGCCGACCACCACCGCGCTGCAGGCCACCAGCGTCAATAGCAGGCGATCGAACCAGCGACTGTGACTGGAGGTTTGCAGGAAACTGCGGGCGAACTGGCTGCCGAACAGCGCCGCGCAGCCGATGAAAAACGGTGTCGAGGCGTTGGCCCACCAAGGGTTGTTCGGCCAGAAGTACTCCACCGCCGCACCGTTCACCGAGAGCTGGTACAGGCCGAACGACGCGATATAGAAGATGTAATAGAGGTAGCTGGTGTCGCGCACGCTGAGGTAGATGAACAGGTTATAGACCAGCATCCCCAGCAGGACCCCGTAAATCAGCCCGAGGATATACAGGCGCACCGGCTGGTCTTCCAGATAGGCCGTACTCGACCACAACGCCAGCGGCGCCTGGATCGAACCCTGGCTTTGCAGGCGCAGGTAGACGGTCTTCTGTTCATTGGCCACGAAGGGTAAGTCAAACAGGTAGTTGTTCTGGCGAATTTCCCGGGTGGCGAACGGCAAGGCGTCACCGGTGCGCTGCTTGAGCTGATAATTCCCAGTGCCATCGGGCAGGTACAGGTCGACGTGATCCAGGGGTGGGTACGCCAACTCCAGCAGCCAGGTACGCAGGACCTCGGGATTGCTCGGACGATAATGCAGGTCGATCTTCAGCCAGAACACCGAACGGGAGTAACCGGCGTTCAGGGTGGCTTTGTGGTGGGGGCTGAAATGGCCGGCCGCCGCTTGGGCCTGGACGTCTTTGATGCTCGCAGTGCCGGCGACATCCTCGTACACCTGCATGATCCGACCCAAGGGGAGCTTTTGGGTGAACTCATCAAAGTCCGCTGCGCTCGCCAACATGGGCAAACTCAACAGCAACATCAGCAAATAGCGCATAAAGCCCCAGCATGGCCTGTCCGGTGCGTCAGGAAGCCCCCCCATTTCCTTTTGAGCAGACGTCGAACCGATACAACCTGTTATTGGTTTGGATCCACTCTAGCATAGCCGCTGGTGGCGTTTGAACACCATTGAAATTTTTAGTTTGAAGGCTCTAGAACGGGCCTTTCGGCGGAACATAGCGGTCAATACCTGAAGATCCAGTCAGATTATGAGGATCATCCCTAACCGCCCGCCGCTGCCACGAGCCCGCGCGGCTGGCAGCAAGTCCTGGCGTGCTGCCAGGCGCACCGAAAAAACGTGTTTGGTGGTAAGCTCGCGCACCATGAATATCTACAGCTCTCGCCCCGTTGTCCTCTGTCTCTCCGGCCACGACCCAAGTGGTGGCGCCGGCTTGCAGGCAGATATCGAAGCCCTGCTGGCTCAGGGTTGTCATGCGGCCCCGGCCGTCACTGCCCTGACCGTGCAAGACACCGTCAATGTCAGTGATTTCCGCGTCCTCGATCGTGAGTGGGTACTGGCCCAGGCCAATGCCGTCCTCAACGACTCGCAGGTTGCGGCGGTCAAGCTGGGCATGCTCGGCTCACTGGAAATGGTCGACACCGTGGTCGAACTGCTCCAGGCGCATCCGCACCTGCCCGTGGTCTGCGACCCGGTGCTGCGTGCCGGCGGCGGCGGACGCCTGGGCAGGGACGAAGTCGGCTACGCCATGCGCGAGCGCCTGCTGCCATTGGCGATCATCGCCACCCCTAACCTTCCTGAAGCCCGGATCCTGGCTGAACTGCCAGACGGCAGCGCCGACCAGTGCGCAGAAAAACTCCTGCCCTACGTCAAACACTTGCTGATAACCGGTGGGCATGGCGACGAACATCAAGTACACAATCGCCTCTACAGCCGCGACGGTCACCGCGAAACCTTTACCTGCCAGCGCCTGCCCGGTAGCTACCACGGATCCGGATGCACCCTGGCCAGCGCCCTGGCCGGTCGCCTGGCCCAGGGCGAACACCTCGCCAGCGCGGTGAAGTCGGCACTGGACTACACGTGGCGCACCCTGCGTGACGCCGAACAACTGGGCAAAGGCCAGTTTGTTCCGCGCCGCCTGCCGCTGGATTTTTGCTCGTAACGCCATGAGGCTTGCCCGATGAAATTACGTGGTCTGTACGCCATTACCGACAGTCAGTTACTGGCCGGCAAGTTCCTGCCCTATGTGCAAGCGGCACTGGAGGGTGGCGTGACCTTATTGCAGTACCGCGACAAAAGCACCGACGAGGCGCGCCGCCTGCGCGAAGCCGAAGCCCTGCGCGGCCTGTGCGAGCGCTACAAGACCCAGTTGATCATCAACGACGACGCCGAACTGGCCGCACGCTTGGGCGTCGGCGTTCACCTGGGGCAAACCGATGGCCCGCTGACCCCGGCCCGGGCACTGCTGGGGCGCCAGGCGATCATCGGCTCGACCTGTCACGCGCAGATCGAGCTGGCCGAACAAGCGGCCAAGGAAGGCGCCAGTTATGTCGCCTTCGGCCGCTTTTTCAACTCCAACACCAAACCCGGCGCACCGACCTGCAGCCTCGAACTGCTCGACCAGGCCCGCGCCCGGCTGCACCTGCCGATCTGTGCGATCGGCGGTATCACCCTGGACAACGCCGCCCCGCTGGTGGCCCATGGGGTCGACCTGCTGGCCGTAGTGCATGGCCTGTTCGGCGCCGACAGCACGAGCGAAGTGACCCGCCGCGCGCGCGCCTTCAACGCATTGTTCAATTCCTGAATTTTTGAGAGCCCTACCATGTCTCGTTCCGAAATCCTGTTTGCCAACGCCCAGAAACACATTCCCGGCGGCGTGAATTCGCCCGTACGTGCATTCAAGAGCGTGGGCGGCACCCCGCTGTTCTTCAAGCACGCTGAAGGCGCCTACGTGACGGACGAAGACGACAAGCGCTATGTCGACTACGTCGGCTCCTGGGGCCCGATGATTCTCGGCCACAGCCACCCAGAAGTGCTGGACGCTGTGCGCAAGCAACTGGAACACGGCCTGTCCTACGGCGCCCCAACGGCGATGGAGACCGAAATGGCCGACCTGGTCTGCTCGATCGTGCCGTCGATGGAAATGGTGCGCATGGTCAGCTCCGGTACCGAAGCGACCATGAGCGCGATTCGCCTGGCCCGTGGTTTCACCGGCCGTGACAGCATCATCAAGTTCGAAGGCTGCTACCACGGCCATTCCGACAGCCTGCTGGTCAAGGCCGGCTCGGGCCTGCTGACCCAAGGCGTGCCAAGTTCCGCTGGCGTACCCGCCGCCTTTGCCAAGCACACCCTGACCCTGCCGTTCAACGACATCGATGCGGTGGCCAAAATGCTCGGCGAAGTCGGCCAGGAAGTGGCGTGCATCATCGTCGAGCCGGTAGCCGGCAACATGAACTGCGTACCGCCGGCTCCGGGTTTCCTCGAAGGCCTGCGCAGCCTGTGCGACCAGCACGGCGTGGTGCTGATTTTCGACGAAGTGATGACCGGTTTCCGCGTGGCATTGGGCGGCGCCCAAGCGCACTACGGCGTGACTCCAGACCTGAGCACCTTCGGCAAGATCATCGGCGGCGGCATGCCGGTGGGTTGCTTCGGCGGCAAGCGCGAAATCATGTCGCACATTGCCCCGCTGGGTCCGGTCTACCAGGCTGGCACCCTGTCGGGTAACCCGCTGGCCATGGCGGCCGGCCTGACCACCCTGCGCCTCATCAGCCGCCCAGGTTTCCATGCCGAACTCAGCGACTACACCAGCCGCCTGCTCGATGGCCTGCAACAGCGTGCCGATGCCGCGGGCATCCCATTCGTCACGACCCAGGCGGGTGGCATGTTCGGCCTGTACTTCAGTGGCGCCGACGACATCGTGACCTTTGACGACGTCATGGCCAGCGATGCCAACCTGTTCAAGCGTTTCTTCCACCTGATGCTCGAAGGCGGCGTGTACCTGGCGCCAAGCGCCTTCGAGGCAGGCTTCACCTCGATCGCCCACGGCGACGCCGAGTTGCAGTTGACCCTGGACGCGGCCGAGCGAGCATTTGCCGCGCTGAAGTAAGCCAAAACCGCTGACGTCGACCTGGGTCGACGTCAGCTTTATCCTACATTGCTGTCTTTTTGCTGCTACGACTATCCAAGTTGTCGCTAAAAGCGGTAGATATAGTTCCCGCGCGGCAGAAAAACGAGTAAAGACTTTGTAAGGAAGGTCCTGCTTATTTCATAATGCGCGCTTATTGGATCCCTCGATGGGTCCGCGCGCCCTTCAGAGGTAAGTCGATTCCCATGAACCGCACCGGCCGCACCCTTGCATTGGGCTGCCTGTTGCTCCTTCAGCCGCTGCTCGCGCACGCACAAGCAGGCGGCAACTCGTTGTTGATCCCGGCAATGGGTCGTTGCACCCTCAATACCCAGCCTGAAGACCTGAAGGAGGCCCTTGAAGCCTGCCAGAAAGCGTCGGACGCCGGGGATGCGGAAGCGCAATACGAGTTGGGCGAGTTCTACTACGACGGTAAAAATGCACCGCGCGACCTCAATCAAGCCCTGAGCTACTTCGAAAAGGCCTCCCTGCAAGGCCACGCCCAGGCGCAATTCAAACTCGGCACCATGTTCTTCCACGGCGAAGGCGTGCCCGCCAATAACGTCCAGGCCTATATCGTGCTGAAAATGGCTGCGGTCAACGGCGCCGAAGATGCGCTGGACACGGCCGACGAAGTCGCCGAGCACATGCAACGCGATGAACTGGAAGTCGCCACCCAGGTGCTGGGGCAGATTTTCCGCAAGTACCTGATGGAGCTGCAAAGCGCGGATGGGCGTACGCCGTTCTCGCCGCTGCCGTAAGCCTTCACTGACCTGTCTGGCCCCATCGCGAGCAGGCTCGCTCCCACAAACAGTGTGTTCACAGAAGACCCACTGTGGGAGCTAGCCTGCTAGCGATGAAGACGACGCGGTGTTAAGGCTTACTTCTCAGGCATCGGCATCGGAAACGGCATGACATTGCCGACCGCGCCACGGGCTTCGCTGATTTTTGGCGTGCCCAGGCGCTCGACCTCGTCGATGCGCACAATCGAATGCATCGGCACAAAACTGCGCACCACGCCTTCGAACTGCGCCTTGAGCTTCTCTTCGCTCGGATCGACGACCACTTGCGTGCGCTCGCCAAAGACGAACTCTTCCACTTCCAGGAAGCCCCACAGATCGCTTTGATAGATCTGCTTGGCGTACATTTCGAACACCTGGCCCTGGTTGAGGAAAATCACCTTGTAGATTGGAGCTTCACGTTTGGTCATGGTGGGCGGGTAACACATCGAGGGATAAAAATGAGGGCGCGAACTATAGCATAGCCGCTGGACGCACGACGGTAGGAACCTGAGGACTTGTTCCCTATAATGCGCGGTTCTTTGAATCACGTGATGACCCCGTCCATGGCCAAGAAGCTTTACATCGAAACCCACGGTTGCCAGATGAACGAGTACGACAGCTCGCGCATGGTTGATCTGCTGGGTGAACACCAGGCCCTGGAAGTGACTGCCCGCGCCGAAGACGCGGACGTGATTCTGCTCAACACCTGCTCGATCCGCGAACGTGCCCAGGACCGGGTGTACTCCCAGTTGGGCCGCTGGCGCGAGCTGAAGCTGGCCAACCCGGAGATGGTGATCGCCGTCGGCGGCTGCGTGGCCAGCCAGGAAGGCGCCGCCATCCGCGACCGTGCCCCCTATGTCGACGTGGTCTTCGGCCCGCAGACCCTGCACCGCCTGCCGGAAATGATCGACGCCGCGCGGATCACCAAACTGCCGCAGGTCGATGTCTCGTTCCCGGAAATCGAAAAATTCGACCATCTGCCCGAACCGCGCATCGACGGCCCGAGCGCCTATGTCTCGGTGATGGAAGGCTGCAGCAAGTACTGCACATTCTGCGTGGTGCCGTACACCCGTGGCGAAGAAGTCAGCCGGCCGTTCGATGACGTGATCGCCGAGATCATTCACCTGGCCGAGAACGGCGTGCGTGAAGTGACCCTGCTGGGGCAGAACGTCAACGGTTATCGCGGCACCACCCACGACGGGCGCCTGGCAGACCTGGCCGAGCTGATCCGGGTGGTTGCCGCGGTCGATGGCATCGACCGCATCCGCTACACCACGTCCCATCCGCTGGAATTTTCCGACAGCCTGATCCAGGCCCACGCCGACGTGCCGGAGTTGGTCAAGCACCTGCACTTGCCGGTGCAATCGGGTTCGGACCGAATCCTTTCGGCCATGAAGCGCAACCACACTGCGCTTGAGTACAAGTCCAAGCTGCGCAAGTTACGCGCCGCCGTACCGGGCATCTGCATCAGCTCGGACTTCATCGTCGGCTTCCCGGGCGAAACCGAGAAAGACTTCGAACAGACCATGAAGCTGATCGAAGACGTTGGCTTCGATTTCTCCTACTCGTTCGTCTACAGCCAGCGCCCAGGCACCCCGGCCGCCGACCTCGCCGACGAGACGCCGGAAGAGCTGAAAAAACAGCGCCTGAACGCCCTGCAGCATCGCCTCAACCAGCAAGGCTTCGAAATCAGCCGACAAATGGTCGGATCGATCCAGCGGATCCTGGTCACCGATTACTCGAAAAAAGACCCTGGCGAACTGCAGGGGCGCACCGAGAACAACCGTATCGTCAACTTCCGCTGCGACACGCCAACCCTGATCGGCCAGTTCGCCGACGTGCACATCGACGCCGCACAGCCGCACTCGCTGCGAGGTTCGCTGATCCAATAACACCACATTCCCCTGTGGGAGCGAGCTTGCTCGCGATGGCGCCAGCTCAGACAACTTAAATGTTGAATGTCAGACCGTCATCGCGAGCAAGCTCGCTCCCACAGGGGGAAGGTGTTCAACATTGGTCTGTATAAGAGCTTTCGCACCCAGGCCACTGGCGTTATCCTTGATTTCATCTTAATTGCCCAAGGGCGGCTGAAAACAACCTTGAACGCACCCATAGAACCGCATCGTTTCATCCTCGAGCCCTTTGAGGCTCACCGCTTCGCCAATCTGTGCGGGCAATTCGACGAGCATTTGCGCTTGATCGAACAGCGCCTGGCGATCGTGATCCGCAACCGCGGCAATCAGTTCGAACTGATCGGCGAGCTCAAGCACACCACCTCGGCGGAAAACCTGCTGCGCCGCCTCTACCGTGAAACCAAGGGTAGTGAGCTGTCGCCGGACATGGTTCACCTGTTCCTGCAGGAATCGGCCGTCGAAGAGCTGGAAAACCACGCCCCTGCCGAACCCGCCGTAGCCTTGCGCACCAAAAAAGGCATGATTCGCCCTCGCGGCTTGAATCAGCAGCGCTACGTGAAGGAAATCCTCGGTAACGATATCAACTTCGGGATCGGCCCAGCCGGTACTGGCAAGACCTACCTGGCTGTCGCCTGCGCGGTAGATGCCCTGGAGCGCGAGCAGATTCGCCGCATCCTGTTGGTGCGCCCGGCGGTCGAAGCTGGCGAGAAACTTGGTTTCCTGCCGGGTGACCTGTCGCAAAAGATCGACCCGTACCTGCGCCCCCTGTACGACGCCCTGTATGAAATGCTCGGCTTCGAATACGTGGCCAAGCTGATCGAACGCCAGGTCATCGAGGTCGCACCGCTGGCCTACATGCGTGGTCGCACCCTGAACAACAGCTTCATCATCCTCGACGAAAGCCAGAACACCACCGTAGAACAGATGAAGATGTTCCTGACTCGGATCGGCTTCGGCTCCACGGCGGTCATCACCGGTGACATCACCCAGGTCGACCTGCCCAAGGGCACCAAGTCCGGGCTCAACCACGTGATTGAAGTGCTCGAGGACGTACCGGGTATCAGCTTTACCCACTTCAAGCCCAAAGACGTCGTGCGCCATCCGCTGGTGCAGCGCATAGTCGAAGCCTATGAGCGCTTCGAGAATCGCGTTGCACCCGACTCCCCGAAGGACAACCGCCGCGATGCTTGAGCTTGACCTGCAGCTTGCCACCGAGGGCAACGCCCCCAGCGAAGCCCAATTCCGCCAATGGTGCGAGCTGGCCCTGCGCCAGCGCACGGCCGACTCGGAAATGACCATTCGCCTGGTCGATGAAGCCGAAGGCCGTGAGCTCAATCACACCTGGCGTCAGAAAGATTACGCAACCAACGTCCTGTCGTTCCCGGCCGACGTGCCCGACGAGTTTCTCGACATCCCACTGCTGGGCGATCTGGTGATCTGCGTGGCCGTGGTCGAGCGTGAAGCCGCCGAGCAAGGCAAGGCGCTGGACGCCCATTGGGCTCACCTGGTGATTCACGGCTGCTTGCATCTGCTTGGTTACGACCATATAGATGACGAGGAAGCCGAGGAAATGGAAGCACTGGAACGAACGTTGCTTGCCGAACTGGGTCATCCGGACCCTTACGCAGACGACGAAACCGAACTATCCCCTACTGTTACAACAAAGGATTCAGAGTAATCGCTATGAGCGAAGATCGATCGAGCAACGGGCAGAAGTCATGGCTGGGTAAGCTCACCCAGGCTTTTGCCCACGAGCCGAAGAACCGTCAGGAGCTCCTGGAGCTGCTGCGCGATGCCCATCAGAACAAGTTGCTGGACAGCGAAGCGCTGGCCATCGTCGAAGGCGCCATCCAGGTGGCTGACCTGCAAGTGCGCGACATCATGGTGCCGCGCTCGCAGATGGTCAGCATCAAGGCGACCCAGACTCCCCGTGAGTTCCTGCCAGCCGTGGTCGACTCGGCTCACTCGCGCTATCCGGTGATCGGCGAAAGCCACGATGACGTGATGGGCGTATTGCTGGCCAAGGACTTGCTGCCGTTGATCCTCAAGGAAAACGGCGACAGCTTCAACATCAAGGACCTGCTGCGCCCGGCCACTTTCGTGCCGGAGTCCAAGCGCCTGAATGTGCTGCTGCGTGAGTTCCGCGCCAACCATAACCACATGGCCATCGTCATCGACGAATACGGCGGAGTGGCGGGCCTGGTGACCATCGAAGACGTGCTGGAACAGATCGTCGGCGATATCGAGGACGAGCACGATGTCGAAGAAGACAGCTACATCAAGCCCCTGCCCAGCGGCGACTTCCTGATCAAGGCCCTGACGCCGATCGAGAACTTCAATGAGTTCTTCGACAGCGAATTCTCCGACGATGAGTTCGATACCGTAGGCGGCCTGGTGATGAGCGCGTTCGGGCATCTGCCAAAACGCAACGAAATCACGGAAATCGGCGCCTATCGCTTTCGCATCCTCAATGCCGACAGCCGTCGTATCCACTTGCTGCGCCTGACACCTATCGCCCGGTAACCCCTAAGGATCGAAATGCGCTGGATAACCCGCCCCGGCTGGCCCGGTAACCTGCTGGCCGTGGCGGCCGGTGCAATCACTACCCTGGCGCTGGCGCCGTTCGATATCTGGCCGCTGGCACTGCTGGCGGCTGGGTTGTTTTATGCCGGCCTGCGCCATCTGACCCCGCGCCAGGCACTGGGGCGCGGCTGGTGCTTCGGTTTCGGCCTGTTCGGCGCCGGTACCAGCTGGATCTACTACAGCATCCACCACTTCGGCGGCGCCTCGATGCTGCTCGCCGGCTTCCTGATGCTGCTGTTCACCGCGGCGATCGCCTGGTTCTTCGCCCTGCCCGCCTGGGTCTGGGCGCGCTGGCTACGCCGTAACGAAGCGCCGCTGGCCGATGCCCTGGCCTTTGCTGCCTTGTGGGTGGCCCAGGAAGCATTCCGCGGCTGGTTCCTTACCGGCTTCCCCTGGCTCTATTCCGGCTACAGCCAGCTCGATGGCCCGCTGTCCGGCCTGGCGCCAGTGGGTGGGATGTGGCTGGTGTCGTTCACCATCGCCCTGACCGCAGCGCTGCTGTGCAACGCGCCACGCCTGCTACGCAACCGCCGCCCTGGTTTCATCGCCGCCGGCGTGGTGCTGCTGGTCGGCCCATGGGCGGCGGGCATCGCACTCAAGGGCCACGCCTGGACCAGCCCGTCCGGCGAGCCGTTGAGCGTGGCGGCCATTCAAGGCAACGTCGAACAAAGCATGAAGTGGGACCCGGCGCAGCTCAACTCGCAGTTGGCGCTGTACCGCGACATGAGCCTGAGCTCCAAGCGCGTCGACCTGCTGATCTGGCCGGAAACCGCGGTGCCGGTACTCAAGGAGTCCGCCGAGGGCTACCTGAGCATGATGGGCACCTTTGCTGCCGAGCGGAATTCGGCGCTGATCACCGGTGTGCCGATTCGCCAGGTGGTGCACCAGGAAAAACGCTTCTACAACGGCATTACCGTGGTCGGTGAAGGTGACGGCACCTACCTCAAGCAAAAGCTGGTGCCGTTTGGTGAATACGTGCCTCTGCAGGACGTGCTGCGTGGCCTGATCGCCTTCTTCGACCTGCCGATGTCAGACTTTGCCCGTGGCCCGGCCGACCAGCCGATGCTGCAAGCCAAGGGCTACCAGATAGCCCCGTTCATCTGCTACGAAGTGGTCTACCCGGAGTTTGCCGCGAGCCTGTCAGCGCGCAGCGACCTGCTGCTGACCATCAGCAACGACACTTGGTTCGGCACCTCCATCGGCCCGCTGCAGCACCTGCAGATGGCGCAGATGCGCGCGCTGGAAGCCGGGCGCTGGATGATTCGAGCGACCAACAATGGCGTCACCGGGCTGATCGATCCATTCGGCAAGATCACCGTGCAGATCCCGCAATTCGAGCGCGGCATCCTCTACGGCGAGGTGGTGCCGATGCACAACCTGACACCGTACCTGCAATGGCGCTCGTGGCCGCTGATCGTCCTCTGCCTATTGCTGTTTGGCTGGGCACTGCTGGCCAGCCGGATGGCCAAGACCGTCTAGAACCGACCCCGCCCCTTGTAGGTGCTGGCTTGCCAGCGAACGCCTGCAAGGGGTGCAACGGGTCATCGATAAAACAACGCATACCCCGCCTGCCCCGCCGCCTCATTCAACAACTGCCCGGAGCGCCAGATCGACTTGAAGGTCGGTAGCCAGCCACCCAGTGGCTCGGCATTGGCATTGTCGCTGCCCAAAAAGCCCATTGGCGCCGGCACCACGCTCAATCCCGCGGCCTCAAAACTCCAGACACTGCGTGGCATGTGCCAGGCCTGGGTCACCACCACTACGCGCTTCAAGCCCAACGGTTGCAGCAGTTCGGCGGTGAACTGGGCGTTTTCCCAGGTCGTGCGGCTGCGCCCTTCCTGCCAGCGCACCGTGACCCCGAAATCTTCCTGCAGCGAATCGGCCATCAGCTTGGCCTCGGTCGGCGGCGTGCCGTAATGCAGGCCGCCACTGGTCAGTACCGGCAAACCCGAAGCCTTGGCCAGGCGCGCCGCATAGCGTTCACGCTCCAACGCCACGCCCGTGGGCTGGTCGGAACCCCAGGCCGGATCGCCCCGCTCACGGCCAGCGCCCAACACCACGATCACATCCGCGCGCTCGGCCAGGCTCGCCCACTCACTGCGCGCCAGCGCCGGTTCACGCTCAAGAGCCTTGGCGCCCCATTGCACCATTACCGGCAAGCTCATCAGCCAGAATCCACCGGCACCCAGGACAAAACACAGGGTTGCCAGGCGCGGCCGGGAACGGCGAAACCACCAGGCTAGCGCCAGCAGCAGCAAAAGAATGCCGGGCGGCATGAGCAGTTGTTTGACGAAGTAACGAAAAGGCATCGAGCATCTCCAAAGATGCCCGAAGCCTAAGTGGGTTGAAGTAAAGCGACAACCAAGGTGACGGACCTTTTCATCAAAAAACCATCACCGGTGACTTCATGTGCCCGCTCGGGGCGACAAACACGTACCTGATCACTTACTTGACCTGCAGGGACCGGACCTTTACCGCGTCGCTGCCAGGTGCCTTGTCTTTCAACCAGATGACTTTGGCCGAACGAGGGGCATCGTTGTGCTTCACTGCTGTTGACAAGACTCCATGCGCCTCGCGTTCACTACGGTCCAGATAAGCCTTGATCAGATCGAACTCTGCGCGGCTCAACCCGCGAAGTTCCAGTTCCAGCGGACGCTCATCACGCAACCGCCCGGCGGTCTTTACCGCGTCCAGGGCCATCCCCAGACGATCTATCAGTTTTTCGTACAACTCGGGTTGCGTAACTTTTGTTTGCGACTCAACCATCCCTCACCTCATTGAAGATAAGACCTACTCCCCAACTAGAGCTTAGCTTCGTCGCACAAACCGGCTGTGCGCCGCGACCAACGGCCCCAGCTGTGGTTAACGCGGCGCAATCAGGGTTTCCCTAGGCCGAGTACGGTCATGTATGCTACGGCGCTTCCTGTAACTCCACTTCCAGCTCGGCTGGGCATCGAAAACGCCACATGTGGCGCAATCCAGGTCCAGCGTTGCATTGAAGAGGATTAGGCCACCCCTAATCAGTTAAAAAGTAGCCATGCACGAACAATATCAGCCCCGTGAAATCGAAGCCGCCGCCCAATCATTCTGGGACGAGCAAAAGTCCTTTGAAGTCAGTGAACAGCCAGGCAAGGAGACTTTCTATTGCCTATCGATGTTCCCTTACCCCAGCGGCAAGCTACACATGGGGCACGTGCGCAACTACACCATCGGCGATGTGATCTCCCGCTACCAGCGCATGCTCGGCAAGAACGTCCTGCAACCCATGGGTTGGGACGCCTTCGGCATGCCGGCGGAAAACGCCGCGATGAAGAACAACGTCGCACCGGCCAAGTGGACCTACGAAAACATCGCCTACATGAAGACCCAGCTGCGCAGCCTGGGCCTGGCGGTGGACTGGTCGCGCGAAGTGACCACCTGCAAGCCCGATTACTACCGCTGGGAACAATGGCTGTTCACTCGCCTGTTCGAAAAAGGCGTGATCTACCGTAAAAACGGCACCGTGAACTGGGACCCGATCGACCAGACCGTCCTGGCCAACGAACAGGTGATCGACGGGCGCGGCTGGCGTTCCGGCGCGCTGATCGAAAAGCGCGAAATCCCGATGTACTACTTCAAGATCACTGCCTACGCGGATGAGTTGCTGGAGAGCCTCGACGAACTGACTGGCTGGCCGGAACAGGTCAAGACCATGCAGCGCAACTGGATCGGCAAATCCCGCGGGATGGAAGTGCAGTTCCCGTACAACGTCGATTCGATCGGCGAAGCCGGCACCCTTAAAGTCTTCACCACCCGTCCGGACACTTTGATGGGAGCGACTTACGTCGCCGTGGCCGCCGAGCACCACCTGGCTTCGCTGGCTGCAAAAAACAATCCTGAGCTGCAAGCGTTCATCGCCGAATGCAAAGGCGGCAGCGTGGCCGAAGCCGACGTCGCCACCCAGGAGAAAAAAGGCCTGCCAACCGGCCTGTTCGTCGAGCACCCGCTGACCGGTGAAAAACTCCCGGTCTGGGTCGCCAACTATGTGCTGATGCACTACGGCGATGGCGCGGTAATGGCGGTGCCGGCCCACGACGAGCGTGATTTCGAATTCGCCCACAAGTACAACTTGCCGGTTAAATCGGTGGTGCGTACCAGCGCCGGCGAAACCAACCCGGCCCCGTGGCAAGACGCCTACGGCGAGCACGGTACGCTGATCAACTCTGGCGAATTCGACGGCCTGGATTTCCAGGGCGCGTTCGACGCCATGGAAGTGGCCCTGATCAAGAAAGAACTGGGCGCCTCGCGCACCCAGTTCCGCCTGCGCGACTGGGGCATCAGCCGCCAGCGCTACTGGGGCTGCCCGATCCCGATCATCCACTGCGAAACCTGCGGTGACGTGCCAGTGCCGCAAGATCAACTGCCGGTCGTATTGCCCGAAGACGTGGTACCGGACGGCGCTGGTTCGCCATTGGCGCGCATGCCTGAGTTCTACGAGTGCAGCTGCCCGAAATGCGGCGCACCGGCCAAGCGCGAAACCGACACCATGGACACCTTCGTCGAGTCGTCGTGGTACTACGCCCGCTACGCCTCGCCGCACTTTGAAGGCGGCCTGGTAGAAAAATCCGCGGCCGACCACTGGTTGCCGGTTGACCAGTACATCGGCGGTATCGAACACGCCATTCTGCACCTGCTGTACGCGCGCTTCTTCCACAAGCTGATGCGTGACGAAGGCCTGGTGAGCTCCAACGAGCCGTTCAAGAACCTGCTGACCCAGGGCATGGTGATCGCCGAGACGTACTACCGTCGCGAAGCCAACGGCGCCTACACCTGGTTCAACCCGGCGGACGTCGAGCTGGAGCGCGACAGCAAGGCCAAAGTGATCAGCGCCAAGCTGATTGCCGACGGCCTGCCGGTGGAAATCGGTGGCACCGAGAAGATGGCCAAGTCGAAGAACAACGGCGTTGACCCACAGTCGATGATTGACCAGTTCGGCGCAGACACCTGCCGCCTGTTCATGATGTTTGCCTCGCCACCGGACATGAGCGCGGAATGGTCCGACTCCGGCGTCGAAGGTTCGCACCGCTTCCTCAAGCGCGTCTGGCGCCTGGCGCAAGCGCACATCACCCAAGGTCTGCCGGGCAAAGTGGACGTCGCCAGCCTGAACGACGAGCAGAAAGCCATTCGCCGCTCGATCCACCTGGCCATCAAGCAGGCCAGCCACGACGTCGGCCAGAACCACAAATTCAACACTGCCATTGCCCAGGTGATGACGCTGATGAACGTGCTGGAAAAAGCCCCGCAAGGCACCGCACAAGATCGCGCCCTGGTTCACGAAGGCCTGGAAACCGTGACCTTGCTGTTGGCTCCGATCACCCCGCATATCAGCCACGAGCTGTGGCATCAACTGGGCCACGCCGATCCTGTGATCGACGCCGGCTGGCCAGTGCAGGATGACAGCGCTCTGGTCCAGGACAGCTTGACCCTGGTTATCCAGGTCAACGGCAAGCTGCGTGGCCAGATCGAAATGCCGGCCAGCGCCACCCGCGAAGAGGTCGAAGCTGCGGCGCGCGCCAACGAAAACGTACTGCGTTTCGTCGACGGCCTGACCATTCGTAAAGTGATCGTGGTACCCGGGAAACTGGTCAACATCGTCGCCAGCTAATTGGAGCAGGTGCCAGGCCCGGCCTGGCACCGAACAAAACCTTTCGGGCGCCATAGCGGCCCACATGGTTTCAAGGGGAGCAACAAGATGATCAAACGCAATCTGCTGGTGATGGGCCTCGCTGTCCTGCTGAGCGCCTGCGGTTTCCAGCTGCGCGGCACCGGTACTACCGCACTGGCAATCAAGGAACTCGACCTGAGCGCACGTAACGCCTATGGCGAAACCGTGGTCATGATGCGCCAGGTATTGCAAAGCAGCGGCGTCAACGTGGTTGCCGGCGCACCGTACAAACTGGTGTTCACCGACGAACAGACCACCCAGCGCAGCCTGAGCTACTCCGGTGCCGGGCGGACCGCCGAGAACGAACTGACCACGGTGCTGAACTACCAGATCGTTGGCCAGAACAACCTGTCGCTGATCAGCGACAAACTGCAGGTGCAGAAGGTTGTCATGCACGATGGCAGCAACATCACCGGCTCCGTCCAGGAAGAAGACGAAGCCCGCAAGGAAATACGTCGCGACCTGGTGCAGCGCATGATGTTGCGCCTGCAGCAACTGACTCCGGCCCAGCTGGATCAACTGCAGCAGACCGCTGACGCCCGCGCCAAGGCCGAAGCCGATGCGCTGGAAGCGGCGCAACAGACTGAAGCGAACACCCCGCGCCAGTCGCCGCTGCAAGTCCCTGCCGAGTAAGTCTTACGGGGCGCCTGTGCGCCCCGTTTGCCCCGCCCTATGAAACTCGCCCCCGCCCAACTCGCCAAACACCTGCAAGGCGCCCTCGCGCCGGTCTACATCATCAGCGGCGATGACCCGCTGCTCTGCCAGGAAGCCGCCGACGCCATTCGCTCGTCTGCCCGCCAGCAAGGTTTTGATGAACGCCAAGTCTTCAGCGCCGATGCCAGCTTTGACTGGGGCACGCTGCTGCAAGCCGGCGCCAGCATGTCGTTGTTCGCCGAAAAACGCCTGCTGGAGCTGCGCTTGCCGTCCGGCAAACCGGGGGACAAGGGTGCCGCGGCCCTGATGGAGTACTGCTCGCGTCCGGCCGAAGACACCTTGCTGCTGATCAGCCTACCCAAGCTCGACGGCAGTGCGCAGAAAACCAAATGGGGCAAGGCCCTGGTCGAAGGCGCGCAGACCCAGTTCGTGCAGATCTGGCCGGTGGACGCCAACCAGTTGCCGCAGTGGATTCGCCAACGCCTGTCCCAGGCCGGACTCAGCGCCAGCCAGGATGCCGTTGAACTGATTGCCGCCCGCGTCGAAGGCAACCTGCTGGCAGCCGCCCAAGAGATCGAAAAGCTCAAGCTGATGGCTGAGGGCGGGCAGATCACGGTCGAAACGGTGCAAGCGGCCGTGGCCGATAGCGCGCGCTTCGATGTGTTCGGGCTCACCGATGCGATTCTCAACGGTGAAGCCGCCCACGCCCTGCGCATGCTCGAAGGCTTGCGTGGTGAGGGCGTGGAACCACCGGTGATTCTCTGGGCCCTGGCCCGCGAGCTGCGCCTGCTGGCCAACCTGTCGCTGCAATACAGCCAGGGCGTGCCGCTGGACAAAGCCTTCAGCCAGGCCCGACCACCGGTCTGGGACAAACGCAAACCGCTGATGAGCAAGGCCCTGCAACGCTACTCGGCGCCCCGCTGGGCGCAACTGCTGCTCGAAGCGCAACGCATCGACGCGCAGATCAAGGGCCAGGCCGCGGGCTCACCATGGATGAGCCTCAGCCGCCTGTCCTTGCTGATGGCCGGCCAGCGCCTGATGCTACCCGCCGAGTAATCTTGTAGCAGCTGCCGCAGGCTTCGCCAGCGGCTACAAAACGTCCGGGCGCGAAAGGTCCTACATAATGTAGGGGCTAGACAGTTCCCTCACTTCAGCCGATGATTCGCCCCGCACCACCCACCCCAGGAGTACACCGCCCATGAGCAGAAAACAGCGGCCCAACAAGGCCAAATCCATCGTCGCCCAGCCATTGTTCCGCAGCCGCCAGGAACAACCGGCCAAGGGCAAAGGCAGCTACCGCCGCGAAGCCTTCCAGTCTAAAAGCTGGGAGGCTTCTTACTTTCTGGCCGCTTGAAGCGCAGCACCCCCTCGACATGTTAAGGTCGGCACCTGATTCGTATTCTCTGGACCTGTGCATGCCCTTTAGTATTTCCCGTCGTTGGCACCTGCGCCAACTGATCGCTGCCACAAGCCTCGTTCTGCTTGTCGCCTGCGCGGAAAAACCAACCGCCGCCGACGCCCAACCGCTTCAGACCATTCCTGTCCCGACTGCCCCGGCCATTGTCCCGCCGGTGGTACCGACCGGCGACAATCTCGAGATCCAGCCGACCCAGACCTTCGAGCAATGGCAGGCCAACTTCCGCAAGGACGCGCTCGCCGCCGGTGTCAGCCCGAGCCTGTTCGACCGCGCCTTTGCCGGCGTCACCCCGGACATGAGCGTGATCCGCGCCGACCGCAGCCAGCCAGAGTTCTCCCGTCCGGTGTGGGAATACCTCGATGGCGCGCTGTCAGCCTTGCGCGTGCGCCGCGGCCAGGCGCTGCTGGAGCAATACGCCGAGACCCTGGGCGCGATCGAACAGCGCTACGGCGTCGATCGCCAGGTACTGGTTTCCGTCTGGGGTATGGAAAGCAACTTCGGCAGCTTCCAGGGCGACAAGTCGGTAATCCGCTCGCTCGCGACCCTGGCCTACGAAGGCCGGCGCCCGGGCTTTGCCCACGCGCAATTGCTGGCCGCGCTGCAGATTCTGCAACAAGGTGATATCACCCCCGAGAAGATGCTCGGTTCCTGGGCCGGCGCCATGGGCCAGACCCAGTTCATCCCGACCACCTACAACACCCACGCCGTGGACTTCGATGGCGACGGGCGCCGCGACATCTGGGGTAGCCCGGCCGATGCGCTGGCCTCCACCGCTCACTACCTGCAAAGCTCTGGCTGGCAGAAAGGCCAGCCGTGGGGCTTTGAAGTCGAGGTGCCGAGCAGCTTCAACTACTCGCTGGCTGACGGAGCGATTCGCAAGACCGTCGCCGAATGGACGCAGCTGGGCGTCAAGTTGCCCACCGGCGCCAGCGTGCCAGCCGGCTCCGAGCAACTGTCCGCCGCCTTGCTGCTGCCGGCCGGTTACCGTGGCCCGGCGTTCCTGATCCTCGATAACTTCCGCGCAGTGCTCAAGTACAACAACTCGTCGTCCTACGCCCTGGCGGTCAACCTGTTGTCCGAGCGCTTCAGCGGTGGCGGCCGGATCAACGGCGAATGGCCCAAGGATGACCTGCCGCTGAGCCGTTCCGAGCGCATTGAATTGCAGAATCTACTGAGCACCCACAACTACGACGCCGGCAACCCCGACGGCATCATCGGCGCCAATACCCGCAAGGCTATCCGCGCGGCACAACAGTCGTTTGGCTGGCCGGCGGACGGCTACCCGACGCACAAGCTGCTGGACGCCTTGCGCAGCCGTTAAGAACATCGCGAGCAAGCCGCAAGCGGGCCGGGCGGCGCTCCGCTTGCCAGGGATAGCGGTGGGTCAGGCGCCAGCGATGCTGAATGTACCGGCCCCATCGCGAGCAAGCTCGCTCCTACAACCTGACCACCACATCCTGTTCCAGCACCAGGCTCTTGCCCCCCGCATCCAGCGTCACCAGGGCGCCCATCGGCAAGCTCAGGTTCGGGTCGCAATGGCCGCTGCGCCAGCCGGCCAGTACCGGAATCGCGAACGGCGCGAAAGTCTGCTTGACCAGGCGTGCCAGGGCATCGCTTTCAACTCCCGCCACATCCCCCACCAGCACCCCGCGCAAGCGGCTGAGTTTGCCGGCCAGGCGCAGGTGCGTCAGCAACCGGTCGATGCGATACAGCGGCTCGTTGATGTCTTCGATGAACAGAATGATCCCGTCGGCGTCGATTTCGAACGGCGTGCCCATGGTGGCGGCGATCATCGACAGGTTACCGCCCAACAGTCGCCCCTGGGCGATGCCTGGCTCGATGGTCGTCAATGGGTAGGCCGCCGGGTGCGCCAGCCGACTGCCGGCCGTCAGTTGCCCTCGGAGCAGGCTGAACAACGACGCCTCGGTCGGCGCTTGTTTGCCCCCCAGCAGGTCGGCATTGAGCATTGGCCCGTGAAAGGTGACGAACCCCGCATAGCGGCTGATCGCCAGGTGCAAGGCGGTGATGTCGCTGTAGCCGACAAACGGCTTGGCATGCCGGCGCAGCAGCTCGTAGTCGATCCGGTCGAGCAGGCGCGGGCTGCCATAACCGCCGCGCAGGCACAGGATGGCGTCGATGGCCGGGTCACTGAACGCCTGGTGCAGGTCATTGAGGCGCACCTCATCGCTGCCAGCCAGGTAACCGTCCTTCTCCAGGACCCCGGGATAGATCTTCAGCGAGTAGCCGCGCGTGCGCATCCAGAGCAGCGCCTGTTCGGTATCCAGGGCCGCCGGACCTGCTGGCGCAATCACTGCGATGCGGCCCGCAGCGGGCAACGCCGGTACGGCGGTATGTGGCGCAACAATGGCGGTAGAGCGAGTGGTCATCCGTGATTCCTCCCTATGACCCGATTAAAAAAAAGCCCGCAAAGCGCTAAACCTTGCGGGCCCTTGGTCTTTCACACAGCGATCAGGACGACATCAGCTCGGCCTTGACCAGCTTGGCCTGCTCGTCCGCGTGGTACGAGGAACGCACCAGCGGGCCGGAAGCGACGTTCTTGAAGCCCATCTTGTAACCTTCCTCGGCGAACCAGGCGAAGGTGTCCGGGTGCACAAAACGCTGCACCGGCAAGTGGCTGCGCGACGGTTGCAGGTACTGGCCCAGGGTCAGCATGTCGATGTCGTGTTCGCGCATGCGCTTCATGACTTCGATGACTTCTTCGTCGGTTTCGCCCAGGCCCAGCATCAAGCCGGACTTGGTCGGAATGTGCGGCATCATCTGCTTGAATTTCTGCAGCAGGGTCAACGACCACTGGTAGTCCGAACCCGGGCGCGCGGCCTTGTACAGGCGCGGCACGGTTTCCAGGTTGTGGTTGAACACATCTGGCGGCTCGGCCGCGGTGATGGCCAGCGCCACGTCCATGCGCCCACGGTAGTCGGGGACCAGGGTTTCGAGCTGCACGTTCGGCGACAGCTTGCGGATCTCGCGGATGCAGTCGGCAAAGTGCTGGGCACCGCCGTCGCGCAGGTCGTCGCGGTCGACCGAGGTGATCACCACGTACTTGAGTTTCAGGTCGGCGATGGCGATGGCCAGGCTTTCCGGTTCATTGACGTCCAGTGGTTTCGGACGGCCGTGACCGACGTCGCAGAACGGGCAACGACGGGTGCAGATGTCGCCCATGATCATGAAGGTCGCGGTACCGCCCGAGAAGCACTCGCCCAGGTTCGGGCAGGAGGCTTCTTCACAGACACTGTGCAGCTTGTGTTTGCGCAGCAGGGCCTTGATGCGGTCGACTTCCGGGGAAACCGGGATACGCACGCGAATCCAGTCTGGCTTCTTGGGCAGTTCGGTGGTCGGAATGATCTTTACCGGGATGCGTGCAACCTTCTCGGCGCCGCGCAGCTTAACGCCGGCTTCAACCTTGGCACGCGGGGCCGGACGCTCGGTGACATCCAGCGTCGGGATCATGGTTTGCACTGCATCAGTAGTCATATCAGTCGATTCCGCCCGTTAGGGTCGTCTGCTCAGCATAGTCGAGGTGTTTGACGAGCTGCGCGCGCAGCCGGGCACTTACCTCGGCAAATTCTATCGGCCCTGTATGGTCACGCAGCTGAGTCATTGCCAGCCCGGCGTAGCCACAGGGGTTAATCCGTCGGAACGGCTCAAGGTCCATATCCACGTTCAGGGCCAGGCCATGAAAGGAACAACCGTGGCGGATCCGCAGTCCCAGCGAGGCGATCTTTGCACCGTTGACGTAGACCCCCGGTGCATCCGGCTTGGCCACGGCGCTAACACCATAGCTGGCCAGCAACTCGATCAGGCAGCGCTCCATCCGGCTGACCAGGTCCCGCACGCCAAACCCCAGCTTGCGCACATCCAGCAGCAGGTACGCGACCAACTGCCCCGGGCCGTGGTAGGTCACCTGGCCGCCGCGGTCGACCTGCACTACCGGGATTTCCCCCGGCAGCAGCAGGTGTTCGGCCTTGCCGGCCTGGCCCTGGGTGAATACCGGCGGATGCTCGACCAGCCAGATCTCGTCGGCACGCTCGCTGCCACGCTCGTTGGTGAAACGCTGCATGGCCTGCCAGACCGGCTCGTAAGCCAGCTGGCCGAGCTCGCGAAAGCCCAGCGGTGCGGTCATCACAGCACCATGTGCACGAAACCGGTAGCCCGCAGCTCGCTATTGATGTCGTAGAGCTGTTCCTGACCGGTGGCAATGATGTGCAGCTGGATGGTCGTGTATTTGCCATTGGTACTCTGGCGCTCGGCCAGGGTCTTGTGGTCTACGGTGGCGTGCTTCTCCAGGATCGCAATGATCTTGTCCTTGAAGCCCACCCCGGTATCGCCGATCACCTTAATCGGGTAATCCGCGCAAGGGAATTCGATCTTTGGCGCCTTTACTTCTGTATCTGTCATGGCGTAACGGCCTCGTAAGCCGTGGCAACGGACATGGCCCCGCTCCAGGTCGGAACGGGGCCATGCAGGTCCACACTAAATCAGTTGAACAAGCCGAAGAAGAATAGACGGATGCTATCCCACATGCGGCGCAAGATACCACCCTCCTCGACGGCGTCCAGCGCGATCAGGTCGGCGCTGTGCACCACCTTGTCGTCCAGCTTGACTTCGACTTTACCGATCACGTCGCCCTTGGCGATTGGCGCGATCAGTTGTGGGTTCATGGTCATGCTGGCAGCGAGCTTCTTCAGCTGGCCTTTCGGCAGAGTCATGGTCAGGTCTTGGGCCAGGCCAGCCTTGACCTGGTTGGTGGTGCCCTTCCAGACAGGAGCCTGGGCCAGCTCGGCGCCTTTTTGGTAGAACGTCTGGGTTTCGAAGAAGCGGAAGCCGTAGGTCAGCAGCTTCTGGGTTTCGGCTGCACGCGCGGTGTCGCTGTTGGTGCCGAACACCACGGAGACCAGGCGCATGCCATCACGTACCGCCGAGGACACCAGGCAGTAGCCGGCTTCGTCGGTGTGACCGGTCTTCAGACCGTCGACGGTCTTGTCGCGCCACAGCAGCAGGTTGCGGTTAGGTTGCTTGATGCCGTTCCAGAAGAACTCTTTCTGCGAGTAGATCGCGTAGTGAGCCGGGTCTTCGTGGATGATCGCGCGTGCCAGGATGGCCATGTCATGAGCCGACGAGTAGTGCTCTGGGTTTGGCAGGCCGGTCGGGTTCATGAAGTGGCTGTTGGTCATGCCCAGGTCAGCGGCAGTCTTGTTCATCATGTCGGCAAACGCGTCTTCGCTGCCGGCGATGTGCTCGGCGAGCGCAACACTGGCGTCGTTGCCCGA
Source organism: Pseudomonas sp. NPDC087626 (assembly GCF_044743405.1). Lineage (NCBI taxonomy): Bacteria > Pseudomonadati > Pseudomonadota > Gammaproteobacteria > Pseudomonadales > Pseudomonadaceae > Pseudomonas > Pseudomonas sp. NPDC087626. Next base: position 22,102 of record NZ_JBIUWJ010000008.1, on the reverse strand, counting down.
CTGGATGATGATGCCGTGCAGCAGGTCGCTGACCGACACCTGCGAACCGACCTTGATGAACATCCGCGAACCGCCGGTACGCCAGGCGTTTTCGCTGACGGTCACCGGATCGTTTTCACCGATCTGGCCACGACGGATTTCCAGGGTCGCGATGTACGCGGTCATCAGCTTGGTCAGGCTGGCCGGCGGCAGACGTTGGTCACCGTTGTTCTCGACCAGCACGTTGCCGCTGCTGGCGTCCATGAGCACGTAGGCCTTGGCGGCCAGTTGTGGTGACGACGGCATCATCTCGGCCGCGAAAGCGGACGGCGAGAGGAGCAGCGGGACTAGCAGGCACAGGCGTTTGGCAAAGGTGGTGATGTTCATCCGTCTCTCGAAATCGCTAATGGAAACTGCCCTCGCGGGCAAAACTAATCTGACAACCTTCGCGGCACGGGCCTTGGGGTTGTCGCGTGTTCAGTTGTTCACTCACTGACCCTTGCCGGGCTTTTGTTGTACTACGAGCCAACAACTCAGGTTCACCCCCCAATACTGCAAGCGAACCTTGAATCAGGTGTTACTTACTCGGCCGTGACCAGGCTCGGCGAACCGAGATTGGCCAGGCGCACGCTGTTTTGCACTTGCGTAATCTCACCCGGCGAACCGATAGGCCCCAGGCGAACCCGGTGCAGGGTCTGCTGATTGCGCACGATAGAGCTGATGAACACCGGAGCGCTCACCATCCCGCTGAGCTTCGATCTCAGGAGCTCTGCAGCGTCCGGGTTGGCGAACGCGCCCACCTGCAGATACTGGCCAGAGGCTGGTACAGAAGCGTTTTTTTTAGCGTTGATCTGCATCGGCACGACCGCTGCCGCGTGCTGCTGTGGCGGCGGGGTCCATTGCTCGACCTTGCCGGTCGATGCGGTGATCACCGGCCCGCTGTTTTGCGCGACCTGTGGCTCATTGAGCATCAACGGTGCTGGCCGGCCCTTGGCCGCCCACCACTCTTGCGGGTCGATGCCTTCGACCTTGACCCGCGCGGTACCGGTTTCGGCATAACCGAGTTTCTTCGCGGCGGCGTAGGACAGGTCGATGATGCGGTCGGAATAGAACGGCCCACGGTCGTTGACCCGCAGCACCACCGTGCGCTTGTTGTCCAGGTTGGTCACGCGAACGTAGGCAGGCAACGGCAGGGTCTTATGCGCGGCACTCATGCCGTACAGGTCATAGACCTCGCCATTGGCGGTGTTCTGGCCATGGAACTTGGTGCCGTACCAGGACGCCGTCCCTGTCTCGACATAACGCTTGGACTCGGGCATCGGGTAGTAGGTCTTGCCCAGCACTGTGTAGGGGTTGGCCTTGTAGGACCCGGTGTGCAGGGTTGGCGTGGCGTCGGGAATGCGCGACACATCGACATCCCACCACGGCGCGCCGTCCTTGTGAGCCCGGTTGATGTCCAGTCCCGGCGTGGCGCGGACAGCGGGCGGGGCTTTCTGCGGTTGCGGCGCACGGCTGGTCGAACAACTGACCATGAGCATCGACAACGCGGTGAAAGCCACCAGCTTCAGGGGTTTGCGGATTGGCAATGCCGGCATTACTTGACGCCCCGTGCTTGGACCAGCTGTTCAGACAACTGATGTACGGCCATGGCGTACATCACGCTGCGGTTATAACGCGTGATCGCGTAAAAATTCTTCAGGCCCATCCAGTATTCAGGGCCATTGTCGCCTTCCAGACGAAACGCGGTGACCGGCATATCGTCGCGCAGCGCATCATGACTCGACCAGCCCAGCGCTCGCAACTCCCCGACGGTTTTCGTCGGTTCGATCCCGGTGGTCAGGCCCTGGTCGACCTGATCGCCCCGCACTTCGGCGAGACTGACCACCGGCTGCCCGGCTTCCCAGCCGTGACGCTTGAAATAGCTGGCGACGCTGCCGATGGCATCGTCGGCGTTGGTCCAGATATTGATGTGGCCGTCGCCGTCGAAATCCACCGCATAAGCCCGAAAGCTGCTTGGCATGAATTGCGGCAAGCCCATGGCGCCGGCGTATGAGCCTTTGAGCGTCAGTGGATCGACCTGCTCTTCGCGCGCCAGCAACAGGAACTCACGCAACTCCTTGCGGAAGAATTCGGCACGTGGAGGGTAGTCGAAACCCAGGGTCGACAAGGCATCGATTACCCGATAGTTGCCGGTATTGCGGCCAAAGAAGGTTTCGACCCCAATGATCGAGACAATCACCTGGGCCGGCACGCCGTATTCCTGCTCGGCACGGGCCAGCACTGCCTCATGCTGACGCCAGAAGTCCACGCCGCGGGCAATTCGTGCATCGGTGAGGAACATCGGGCGATATTCCTTCCATTGCTTGACCCGCTCGGCAGGCCGCGAGATGGCATCGAGAATCGCCTGCTTGCGCTGGGCTTCACGGAACACGCCCATCAGCTGTTCGCCGGCAAAACCATAGTCGCGGGTCATCTCACCGACAAATTCGGCCACTTGGGGCGAGCCTTCATATTCGCCGGCCAACGCCATGGGCGCCGTGCCAAGGATGCTTACCAGGCCGACCCACGGAGCGTATCGAGTCGCCCAGCCACGCATTACTTGCATTGAACTCTTCACCTTATTCAAACCTGCGCGATCCACTTACGATGGGTATGGATCGACATCAAAACCCCAAACGCTGACAGCAGCGTCACCAGCGAAGTTCCGCCGTAGCTAATGAACGGCAACGGCACCCCCACCACCGGCAACAGGCCACTGACCATACCGATGTTGACGAAAACGTAAACAAAAAACGTCATGGTCAGCGCGCCAGCCAGCAATTTGCCAAACAGTGTCTGGGCCTGGGCGGTAATCACCAGGCCGCGGCCAATCAGTAGCAGATAGATCAGCAACAGGGCGCAAATGCCCACCAGGCCGAACTCTTCGCCCATCACCGCGATGATGAAGTCGGTGTGGCTTTCCGGCAGGAAGTCCAGGTGCGACTGGGTGCCCAGCAGCCAACCCTTGCCAAATACTCCGCCGGAGCCGATGGCGGCCTTGGACTGGATGATGTTCCAGCCAGTGCCCAGCGGATCGCTCTCCGGGTCGAGGAAGGTCAGCACGCGCTGCTTCTGGTAGTCGTGCATGACAAAGAACCACATGGCGATCGCCACCGGGACCGTGGCCGCCAGCACACTGATGATCCAGCGCCAGCGCAGGCCACCCATGAACAGTACGAAGGCGCCACCGGCAAGGATCAGCAGCGAGGTACCAAGGTCCGGCTGGCGCACGATCAGGATGAACGGGATGCCGATCAGGATCAGGCTGACCCCGACGTGCTTGAGCTGCGGCGGCAGTGTGCGCTTGGCCAGGTACCAGGCGATGGTCGCCGGCATGATGATCTTCATGAACTCCGAGGGCTGGAAGCGAATCACCCCGGGAATGTTGATCCAGCGCGTCGCCCCCATGGCGTTGTGGCCCATGATGTCGACCACGATCAACAGCACCACGCCGAGCACATAGCCCAGCGGCACCCAGCGCGCCATGAAACGTGGCTCGAACTGGGCGATGATGACCATCGACACCAGGCCGATGCCGAACGAGGTGGCCTGCTTGGCCAGCAGGTCCCAGCTCTTGCCGCTGGCCGAATACAGCACGAACAGGCTGCCGGCCGCGAGGATCAGCAGCAGGATCAGCAGCGGACCGTCGATGTGCATGCGTTGCAACAACGTCGCGCGGCGACGCATCACATCCTCGCTGGAGAGAATGCGATCAAAATTACTCTTCACGGGCCGTAGCCTCCGCGGTATTGGGGCTGGCGAACTCGGATTTGAGCCGGCCGTCCTGGTCCAGGAGCCAGGCGTCCATGATTTGACGCACCACCGGCGCAGCGACGCCGGAGCCGGACTCGCCGTTCTCGACCATCACCGACACGGTGATTTTCGGGTTGTCGGCTGGCGCGAACCCGACAAACAAGGCGTGGTCGCGGTGGCGCTCCTGCACCTTGGAGCGGTCGTACTTCTCACCCTGCTTGATCGCGACCACCTGGGCGGTACCCGACTTGCCGGCGATCCGGTATTGCGCGCCGATCGCTGCTTTGCGCGCCGTGCCGCGAGCACCGTGCATCACCTGCTGCATGCCATGGTTGACCCGGTTCCAGTCCAGCGGATCACGCAGGATGATGTCCGGCATCGGGTTGTCGTCCACCGGCTTTTCGCCTTCGATGGTCTTGGCCAGGTGCGGACGAATCCACTTGCCCTTGCTGGCTACCAGTGCCGTGGCCTGGGCCAGCTGCAACGGGGTGGACTGCATATAACCCTGGCCAATCCCCAGGATCAGGGTTTCCCCCGGGAACCAGGCCTGGCGGCGGGTGGCGCGTTTCCACTCGCGGGACGGCATCAGCCCCGGCGATTCTTCAAACATGTCCAGCGAGACCTTCTGGCCGATGCCGAACTTGCCCATGTAGGTCGACAACCGATCGATCCCCAGCTTGTGGGCCAGGTCATAGAAATAGGTGTCGTTGGAACGCATGATCGCCGTGTCGAGGTCGACAAAACCGTCGCCGGAGCGGTTCCAGTTACGGTATTTGTGATCGTAGTTGGGCAACTGGTAATAGCCCGGGTCGAACACCCGCGAGGAGGCCGTCACCACCCCGGAGTCCAGGCCGGCAATCGCCACCGCCGGCTTGATGGTCGAACCCGGTGGATACAGGCCACGCAGCACGCGGTTGAACAGCGGCCGGTCGATGGAGTCACGCAACTCGGCATAGGCCTTGAAGCTGATACCGGTGACGAACAGGTTCGGGTCGAAACTCGGCTGGCTGACCATCGCCAGTACTTCGCCAGTGTTCGGGTCCAGCGCCACCACCGCGCCACGACGGCCACCCAACGCCGCTTCCGCCGCCTCTTGCAGCTTGATGTCCAGGCTCAGGACGATGTCCTTGCCGGGAATCGGATCGGTGCGCTTGAGTACCCGCAGCACCCGGCCTCGAGCGTTGGTCTCGACTTCTTCGTAACCGACCTGGCCGTGCAACTGGGGTTCGTAGAAACGTTCGATACCGGTCTTGCCGATATGATGGGTGCCGCTGTAGTTCACCGGATCGAGGGTCTTGAGCTCTTTTTCGTTGATCCGCCCCATGTAGCCCACCGAGTGCGCAAAGTGCGCACCCTGGGGGTAATGGCGCACCAACTGCGCAACCACTTCGACGCCTGGCAGGCGGAACTGATTGACCGCAATACGGGCAATCTGCTCCTCCGTCAGCTCGAAGAGGATCGGCACCGGCTCGAACGGCCGACGCCCCTGGCGCATGCGTTTTTCAAAGATCACCCGGTCCTCGGGCGTCAGCTGCAGTACCTCGACGATCACATCGAGTACCTGCTGCCAGTCGCCGGAACGTTCGCGGGTCATGCTCAGGCTGAAGCTGGGCCGGTTGTCGGCAATCACCACGCCATTACGGTCGAAGATCAGGCCGCGCGTCGGCGGAATCGGCTGAACGTGGACGCGGTTGTTTTCCGACAGGGTCGAGTGGTACTCGTACTGGATCACCTGCAGGAAATACAGCCGCGCAATCAGCACGCCGATCAGCACCACCACTGCAATTGCCCCGAACACGACGCGGCCACGCACCAGACGGGCGTCTTTTTCGTGGTCCTTGATGCGGATCGGCTGGGACATGAGGGCAGAGCTACTTGTGGTAAGGGTGGCCGGACAGAACAGTCCAGGCACGGTACAGCTGTTCGCCGATCAGGATCCGCACCAGCGGGTGCGGCAAGGTCAAGGGCGATAACGACCAGCGCTGATCGGCCCGCGCACAGACTTCCGGCGCCAGCCCCTCGGGGCCGCCGACCATGAAGTTCACCGTGCGCGAGTCCAGGCGCCAGCGATCGAGCTCTACCGCCAGTTGCTCAGTGCTCCACGGCTTGCCATGGACTTCGAGGGTGACGATGCGCTCGTTCGGCCCGACCTTGGCCAGCATGGCTTCGCCTTCCTGGCGAATGAAACGCGCCACGTCAGCATTCTTGCCCCGGGTGTTGAGCGGTATTTCCACCAGTTCCAGCGCCAGCTCGGACGGAAGACGCTTGGCATATTCATGCCAACCTTCTTCCACCCATTTGGGCATGCGTGAACCGACGGCGATCAGTCGCAGTCGCACAGCGATCCCTTATAGCTGGTCTTTGTTGAGCTTGGTGAAGTGCTCATGGGTGTTTTCCGGGCTGTGGTGCGCGGCGCTGGCCGAACGGCTTTGCTCGGCACCGGCCCACAGGCGCTCCAGGTCGTAGAACTGGCGTGCCGAGGCGGTCATCATGTGCACGATGACATCGTCCATGTCCAGCAGGACCCAGTCGCTGTCGCCCTTGCCTTCTTCGCCCAGCGGCTTGACGCCCTGTGCCTTGACCGCTTCGCGGACCTTGTCCAGCATCGCGCCGATCTGGCGGTTGGAGGTACCGGTGGCGATGATCATGAAGTCGGTGATGCTCTGCTTTTCACGAACGTCGATCACCTGGATGTCCTGGGCCTTGACGTCTTCCAGGGCCGCTACGGCAACCTTGACCAGCTCTTCGCCGGCCAGGATCACGCCAGTGTGTGCCTCTACTGGCAGCGGGGCGCTCTTGAACGTGCCTTTACGCTTTACTTTGGTTTGGTCTTTGTCAGTCATATAAAACTCGTTTTGCTCGTATGTTCGGGCGCATCAATACACGTTGTTGCCACGTGCCTTGAGGCACTCCTATTCAGTTCGGCGCACGGTAAAGTCCATGCGCATCGATGTAGGCCAGGACCGCGTCGGGCACCAGGAAACGTACCGACTTACCGCTGGCCAGCAGTTGACGGATCTGGGTGGCGGATACCGCGAGCGGTGTCTGCCAGACGAATGCAATCTGTCCACTCGGCCCTTTGAGGGCCAGCGGGTCGCTCACCGAGCGCGCGGCCAGCAGGTTGCGCAAGGCATCCGGCGGTTCGCTGTCGGCATCCGGGCGTTGCAGCACCAGGATGTGGCAATGCTGGAGCAACTCTTCCCAGCGATGCCAAGTGGGCAGGCCGCAAAATGCGTCCCAGCCCAAAAGTAAAAATACCTGGTCATCGGCGGCGAGTTCCGCGCGCATCAGCTCCAGGGTATCAATAGTGTAGGACGGCTTGTCGCGTTTGAGTTCGCGGTCGTCCACCACCAGGGGTGCAACTCCAGCTACCGCGCACTCAACCATCGCCAGACGGTCGAGCGCCGACACCTGCGGCGTACCCCGATGGGGTGGCCTGGCGCTGGGCGTCAGGCGCAACTCATCGAGGTCCAGCGACTCGGCCACTTCCAGCGCACCGCGCAAATGGCCGATGTGCACCGGGTCGAAGGTCCCGCCCAGTACGCCAATGCGCCGGGGACAGGGTTCCTGGCGGGTCACTGTGGCTGACGGCTCGAGGTCGCCCAAGTCAGACCGGCTCCTGACCGCGCAACTGGCCATCACCGACCACGATGTACTTCTCGCAGGTCAGACCTTCGAGACCCACCGGGCCGCGGGCGTGCAGCTTATCAGTAGAAATGCCGATCTCGGCACCCAATCCGTATTCGAAGCCATCGGCAAAGCAGGTCGGGGTGTTGATCATCACCGACGCCGAGTCGACTTCAGCCACAAAACGCCGGGCGTCGCCCTGGTGTTCGCTGACGATCGAGTCGGTATGGTGCGAGCCGTAATGATTGATGTGTTCGATGGCCTGGTCCAGGCCATCGACCACCAGGATCGACAGGATCGGCGCCAGGTACTCGGTGCTCCAGTCTTGCTCGGTGGCCGCTTCGGCCTCGATGATTGCGCGGGTCCGCTCGCAGCCACGCAGTTCGACGCCTTTTTCGCGGAACTGGGCAGCCATGGCCGGCAGGAAGTCCTTGGCGACCGCCTGGTCGACCAACAGGGTTTCCATCGCGCCACAGATGCCGTAGCGGTAGGTCTTGGCGTTGAACGCAATCCGCTGCGCCTTGGCCAAATCGGCGTGGGCACTGACGTAGACGTGGCAAATGCCGTCCAGGTGCTTGATGACTGGCACCCGGGCGTCGCGACTGACCCGTTCGATCAGGCCTTTGCCGCCACGCGGCACGATCACGTCGACGTATTCCGGCATGGTGATCAGCGCGCCCACTGCGGCACGGTCCGTCGTCTCGACCACTTGCACCACGGCAGCCGGCAGGCCGGCCTCGGCCAGGCCGCGCTGGATGCAGGCAGCAATGGCACGGTTGGAATGAATCGCCTCCGAGCCACCGCGCAGGATGGTCGCATTGCCCGACTTCAGGCACAGGCTGGCGGCGTCGATGGTCACGTTGGGCCGCGATTCGTAGATGATCCCGACCACGCCGAGGGGGACGCGCATCTTGCCCACCTGGATACCCGACGGCCGATAACTCATGTCGCGGATCGCGCCTACCGGGTCCGGCAGCGCCGCCACCTGACGCAAACCGACGATCATGCCGTCGATGCGTGCGGGGGTCAGGGCCAGACGCTCGAGCATTGCCGGCTCCAGGCCATTGGCCCGGCCAGCGGCCAGGTCCAGCTCATTGGCGGCAGTCAACTCGGCACGCGCGGCATCCAGGGCGTTGGCGGCGGCCAGCAGGGCGCGGTTTTTCTGCCCAGTGCTGGCACGGCCGATCACGCGGGAAGCATCGCGCGCAGCGCGACCCAAGCGGGTCATGTAGTCAAGAACGGACTCAGTCATAGTCTGGAGTGGTCTTTGCTATGGTCGTGGTAAAGAGTAAAGCGGCAGATTATAGCTGTCGCGTCACTCGACTAACAGCGGTGACGGGCGGATGGTCGAAATGGACAGCAAATAGTCAGTCTTCAGCCTGGATTAAGGCCCTGGTTGTTATCATAACGTCACATTTGCTCTCTGAATGCTGCCGCCCATGACCATTGTGACCCATCCCACGCAGCCAAAGGCCCTGCCTGACAGCTTTTTCAACCGCGACGCACAATTGCTCGCGTGCGAATTACTGGGCAAGGTGATCCGCCATCGGATCGGAGATTTGTGGCTTTCGGCGCGGATTATTGAAACAGAAGCCTATTACTGCGACGAAAAAGGCAGTCACGCCTCCCTCGGCTACACAGAAAAGCGTAAGGCTTTGTTTCTGGATGGCGGGCACATCTATATGTATTACGCCCGTGGTGGCGACTCCCTGAACTTCAGCGCCCACGGGCCCGGCAATGCGGTACTGATCAAGTCCGCCTATCCTTGGGTCGACGAAGTCTCGGGGCCAGCGAGCCTGGCCCAGATGCTGCTCAACAACCCCGACGCCAACGGCCGGCCGCGCCCCTCGCAGAAGCTCTGCGCCGGCCAGACCCTACTGTGCAAGGCGCTCGGCCTGAAAGTACCGACCTGGGACGCCAAGCGCTTTGACCATCAAGTGCTGTTTGTCGAAGACCTTGGCCGACCGCCCACCCATGTGATCCAGACCACCCGCCTGGGCATCCCCCACGGCCGCGATGAACACTTGATGTACCGCTTCGTCGACAGCGCCTACGCGCCCTATTGCACACGGAACCCTCTACGCCGCGGCCAGGTCGAAGGCCGCGACTATTTACTGATCTGATTCCTGCCCTCGATGGGCCAACAGCAATCCTGGAGTTGTACCTATGGGCCCATGGCTCGATAGCCTGACCGCTTGGTTAACGGCAAACCCGCAATGGCTGGCGGCCGCCGTATTTATCGTGGCCTGCATTGAGTGTCTGGCGATTGCCGGCCTGATCGTCCCCGGCACCGTCCTGTTGTTTGCCGTTGCGGTACTGGCGGGCAGCGGCGCCCTGTCGCTGGGGGAAACCCTACTGCTGGGCTTTCTCGGCGGTGTGCTGGGGGACGTGGTGTCGTATTTCGTCGGCCGGCACTTCCATCAGAACATCCGGCGCTTGCCGGGCTTGCGCCACCACCCAGAGTGGATCGGCAGTGCCGAAGCCTATTTCCAGCGCTATGGCATCGCCAGCTTGCTGGTGGGGCGTTTTATCGGTCCGTTGCGCCCGATGCTGCCAATGGTCGCCGGGATGTTCGACATGCCCTTCCCGCGCTTTTTTGCCGTCAGCCTGCTGGCAGGTGCCGGCTGGGCCGTGGCTTATCTGCTGCCGGGCTGGGCCACCGGGGCGGCTATCCGCTTGCCATTGCCCGAGGGTTTCTGGCCCCAGGCCGGGCTGGTAGTGGGCAGCATCGCGGTGCTGGTAGGCCTGGGTATCAACAGCGGCCTGCGCGGACATCGGCGCTCTACCCTGCTGATCGCCGGCCTGAGCCTGTTGATACTGGTCGGGCTGCTTGTCGGCTACTCACACCTCGGCGCCTTCGATCAAGGCCTGATGACCCTGGTGCAGGAACACCGCAAACCGCTGCTCGACGAGTTCGCGGTGATGTTGACCCAACTCGGTGAGTTCAAGCACATGCTGGTGATCAGCGCGGCGCTGACCCTGGTGCTGCTGGCCACGCGACAATGGCGGCACTTGCTGTTCGCCGGCGGTACCTTGCTGGTGACTGCGCTGGCCAATACCGCCACCAAGCAGCTGTTCGCGCGGATGCGCCCGGAAGTCCTGACCGACCCACTGACCAGCTACAGCATGCCCAGCGGTCATGCCTCAGGTTCGTTTGCGCTGTTCCTGACCCTGGCCGTGCTGGCGGGTCGAGGACAACCCCAGCGCATGCGCCTGACCTGGCTGCTGATCGGTTGCCTGCCGGCCCTGGCCATTGCCCTGTCGCGGGTTTACCTGGGGGCTCACTGGCCGACCGATGTGGTGGCCGGAGCCATGCTCGCAGCCTGCGTGTGTGCCGCCAGCCTGTGGCTGAGCCAGCGCCAGGCGCCGCTCAATCCGCTACCGGCGAAAATCTGGTGGTTGATCCTGCCCGTGATGGTGGCGCTGTTCGGCCTCTACGCACTGCAGAATCTGCCGCACGCGATGATGCGTTACGCGTACTGAGGCAATATCAGGCGAACAACTCACCCTGCAGCTCATCCAACAACGCCTGGATCGCATCCAGGCGTTGTTGCGGATCATCGACCTGCAGCAGCCCGATCTTGTCCAGCTCGGAAAATGGCAACAAGTAGGCCAACTGGTTGGCCAGTGACTGCTGGCCTGCGGCGTCGGTACCCATGTTCAACGCCTCGACCATCGGGTGCTCGGCCAGCGCCTTGAGCAAGGCCATCAGGTCGGCGTCCTCTTCCTGCAGGGGCTGCTCGGGTAAATCGTCGAGCCACTCGACTTCGGCGACCGTCAACTGATCGCGCTGCACTTCGCTGCGCAACACATTGAAGCGGCGTGCGCCCTGCACTCGAATTCCCAGCAGGCCGTTGTCCTGCTGCTTGAAATCGGTGATCCGCGCTTCGCAGCCGACCAGTGCATACCCCTGCGGGGCCAGGCCGACCTCTTCGCCCTCAAGAATGCACACCACGCCAAACCCTGCCCCCTGCTTCATGCAGCGGCTGATCATGTCCAGGTAGCGCGCCTCGAAAATCTGCAGATCAAGGAAACAGCCGGGAAACAGCACCGTATTCAGCGGGAAAAGCGCCAGACTCATAGACATGTCCTTACACCACCATCGACACCGCCAACGGCAACAACACCGCCGTGGCCACACCCATCAGGCTCATCGCCAACGCGGCAAACGCACCGCACTCTTCACTTTCCTGCAGGGCTACTGAAGTGCCCACCGCATGAGCGGTCATGCCCAGGGCCATGCCGCGGGCCTCGGGGCCATGGACGCCGAGACGATCGAGCAGCGCCGGGCCGAAAATCGCCCCGATCACCCCGGTGATCAGCACAAACACCGCCGCCAACGCCGCCACGCCACCGATCTGCTCGGCCACCAGCATGGCAATGGGCGAGGTCACCGACTTCGGTGCCATAGTCATCAGAATCATGTGTTCGGCGCCAAACCACCAGCCCAGCAACACGCACAGGCCGGTAGCGACCACCCCACCTACCACCAGCGTAGTAAAAATCGGCCAGAACAGTTGGCGAATGCGCCGCAGGTTGAGGTACAGCGGCACCGCCAGGGCCACCGTCGCCGGCCCCAGCAGGATGCTGAGGATTTCCGTGCTTTTACGGTACTCGGCATAGGTCAGGCCACAGGTGAGCAATACGCCAATCACCAGCAGCATGGACACCAGCACCGGTTGCAGGAAGATCCAGCGGGTTTTCTCGAACGCCGCCAGCACCAACTGATAAGCCCCCAGGGTAATGCCGATCCCGAACAACGGGTGATGGATCACTGCCGCCACTGCGCCCTGCCAGTCAAACATCATGAGCGCTCCTCCCGCCGAGCCTGACGCTTGACCAGCCATTGCATCAGCACCCCGGCAAAGGCCATGGACAGCAGCAACGACAACACCAGTGCGCCGGCGATCGCCCAGAAGTCAGCCGCGATATCCGCGGCATACACCATCACCCCCACCGCAGGCGGGACCAGCAGCAACGGTAGATAGCGCAACAAGCTGCCAGCAGCCAGGCTCAGTGGCTCGCCGACTTCGCCGCGCATGATCAGGTACACCAGCAACAGCAGCAGGCCGATAATCGGCCCCGGCAGTACCGGCAACAACAAATGGTTGATGGCCGTGCCGAGCAATTGAAACAGCACCAGCCAGGTCAGGCCGCGAAGCAACATGAATCATCCCCCCACAAAACTCGCCCCCCAAAACGGGCCTGCCATTATAAGCATGGCATCTGCTATGCATGGGTATTCGCCAATGGTATGCAAGCTTGACCGGCACCCGTGGCCATGATGATCTAAGGTGGTTCCTGATCCCTCAAAAAAACTATAAAACCGATGAACCCAAGGAGAGTCTCAATGCCCTATGTACCCGTTGCAGAGCTCAAGAATTATGTCGGCAAGGAACTCGGACGTTCCGAATGGCTCACCATCGACCAGGAGCGCATCAACCTGTTCGCTGAAGCCACGGGCGACTTTCAGTTCATCCACGTTGACCCGGTAAAAGCCGCACAGACACCATTCGGTAGCACCATCGCCCACGGTTTCCTGTCGCTGTCGCTGATTCCCAAACTGATGGAAGACATCATGGTCCTGCCCCAGGACTTGAAAATGGTCGTCAACTACGGCCTCGACAGCGTGCGCTTCATCCAGCCGGTGAAAGTCGATTCGCGGGTCCGGCTCAAGGTCGAACTGACCGACGTCACCGAGAAAAAACCCGGCCAATGGCTGCTCAAGGCCACCGCCACCCTGGAAATCGAAGGCCAGGAAAAACCGGCCTATATCGCCGAACCCCTGTCACTGGCGTTCGTGTAACCCCTGCCGGATGCGGAACAGTTACTGCTGTTTCGCACCGCGTCTCTATTTATCAGGCACATAGCTGCGGCATACTCGGTCGCCTAATCACCCGGATCCTGCTATGCGCTTACTTGCACCCCTCGCATTGACCCTGTTGCTCACCGCCTGTGGCGACGGCGAATCGCTGTTGCCGCCGGACGCGCGCCTGCCCGACGGCGGACGCTATCGGGGCGACCTGGTCGACGGGCTGCTGCAAGGCCAGGGTCGCATCGACTACCCGAACGGCAGTTGGTACGCCGGCCAGTTCGACAAAGGCCAATGGCATGGGCAGGGCGAGTGGCACGGCAGCAATGGCGAGGTCTACCGCGGCGCCTTCCAGCAAGGGCTGTTCCATGGCCAGGGCGCCCTGACCACCAGCGACAGCAGCTACACCGGCGGCTTCAAGCTGGGGCGGCGCGACGGCGAGGGCACGCTCAAGGAAAATGGCATGACCTACCGGGGCGAATTCAAGGCCGACCAGTACTCCGGACTCGGTCGCCTGGAACTCGAAGACGGCAGCCAATACCAGGGCCAGTTCGCCCACGGCAAACCCAATGGCCAAGGCCAGCGCAGCGATGTCAGCGGCAATCAGTTCAGCGGCCACTTCATCAACAGCCAACTGGACGGCATTGGCAGCTTCAACAGCGCCGAAGGCGACAGCTATGTCGGCGGCTTCAAACAGAATCAACTGCACGGCAAGGGCCGCTACGAAAACGCCGACGGCGACGTGTGGATCGGCCAGTTCAAGGAAGGCGCGCTCAGCGGCAAGGGCGAGTTGATCGGCGCTGACAACAGTCACTACCTCGGGCACTTCAGCGACTGGCGCTTCACCGGCCAGGGGCGCCTGAACCTGCCCGATGGCAGCTTCTACGTCGGCCAGTTCGACAACGACAGCTATCAGGGCCACGGCACGCTGGTACTGACCGACGGCACGGTGCAGAGCGGCGACTGGATCAATGGCCTGCGCGTGCGTGATGCCGACGGCAAATTGCTGCCCGACACCCTGGAGCTGGGCCTGCTGGCCCAGGGCCGCCTGCTCGATGAAGCGCTGGCCAATGTGCCTGCCTCAACCCCCGCGGTCGAACTGTACAGCCTGACGCTCGGCGGCGACGGCAAGCAGAGCGTATTTCTGCGCGAGTCCGACTACGTCAGCAACATGCTGGCCAGCCGTTTCGGCGCCTATGGCCAGATCCGCCTGGTCAACCACCGCGACCACCTCGGCGACCGGCCCATGGCCACCCGCGAAAACCTGCGCCGCGCCGCCCTGACCCTGGCCGAGCGCAGCGGTCCGGAAGATTTGCTGTTCATCTACCTGACCAGCCACGGCACCCACGAACACGAACTGGTACTCGACCAGCCGCGCATGGAGCTGGCCGACCTGCCCGCCGATGAGTTGGCCGCCGTCTTGGCACCGCTGAAAAACCGCGACAAGATCATCGTGATTTCCGCCTGCTACTCCGGAGGTTTCCTACCTGCCCTCAAAGACGAGCGCACGCTCGTCATGACCGCCTCGCGGGCTGACCGGGTGTCGTTCGGCTGCTCCGAGGAAGCGGACTTCACTTACTTCGGCGATGCCCTGTTCGCCCAGGCACTGAACCAGACCGACGACCTCGAGCAAGCCTTCAAGCTGGCCAAGGCCACGGTTGCCGAACGGGAACTGGCAGACGACTTCGAAGCTTCTGAACCACAGATCTGGGCACCCAAGGGGGTTCTGGCGCGCTGGCAGGCACTGCGCAAGCAGCAAGCACGAAAAGCGCTGCAAAATGCGGCGTTGAACAACACGGATGCAAAGAGCAACTAAGCTGAACAGTATCAAGGGAGAAACACTATGTACTTGACGCCTCAGCACGTACTGCTCGCTGGAGCCACCGGCCTGACCGGTGAACATTTGCTCGACCGGTTGCTCAACGAGCCCACCATCAGTCGCGTACTGGCGCCCTCTCGCCGACCGCTGGCGGAACACCCGCACCTGGAAAACCCAGTCGGCGACCCTACCGTGTTCCTGCCTCAACTCAATGGCCGGGTAGACATCGCCTACTGCTGCCTGGGCACCACGATCAAGCAGGCCGGTTCGGAACCGGCATTTCGCGCGGTCGACCTGGACATGGTGGTGGCCTTCGCCAAACGGGCGCGCGAAATGGGTGCACGACACCTGATCGTGATCAGCGCCATCGGCGCGGACCCAAAATCCTCGGTGTTCTACAACCGCGTCAAAGGGGAAATGGAACAGGCCCTGCGCGCGCAAGACTGGCCGCAGCTAACTATCTGCCGGCCTTCCCTGCTACTGGGCGAACGCCTGGAGCCACGCCTGGCCGAGCAACTCGCCGGCCCGCTGTCCAGGCTGATCCCGGGTAAATACCGCGGCATCGAAGCCTGCCAACTGGCCCGCGCCATGTGGCGCCTGGCGCTGGAGGAGCAGGACGGGATACGGGTGGTGGAATCGGACGAACTGCGCAAGCTGGGCAAGTAGCCCTGCGCTACAACCCGCCCGTCGCCTGAAACCCGACCCCAAGCACCGTCAACACCGACAACGGCAGCAACAGTGTGTCGAGCAAGGCACTGGCCGGCAGGTCGAGACCTGGATAACTCGGGGCTTCGGCACCAAATCGATCCTTGGCACAACAACCACCCTGTAGCGCATACCAGTCCAGGCGCGCCCCGGAATACACCACCGGAGCGCCCGGTTGCGCCGCATCCAGGGTGCGCACACTGGCGCAACCGACCAGTTGCAAGGCCAGCAGCACCAGCAGCAGCTTACTCATCACTGCTCAGATGGTGTTCGCCCCAGCGCGGCAGCATGTCCTGCGGGATGTTCAACACATTGAGAATCCGCGCCACGACAAAATCCACCAGGTCATCGATGGTCTGCGGCTGATGATAGAAACCCGGCGACGCCGGCAGGATAGTCACGCCCATGTTCGACAGCTTGAGCATGTTTTCCAGGTGAATGCTCGAATACGGCGCCTCGCGCGGCACCACAATCAACTGCCGGCGCTCTTTCAACGTCACGTCGGCGGCACGTTCGATCAGGTTGTTGCAGGCGCCCATGGCGATGGCGGACAAGGTCCCGGTCGAACAGGGCACCACCACCATCGCGGCCGGTGAGCCGGAGCCCGAGGCCACCGGAGACATCCAGTCTTCCTTGCCATACACCCGAATCTGCCCGGCGACCGCACCGGTGTATTCGGTGAGAAAGGCCTGCATCATCTGCGGCTTGGGCGGCAGCGTGACGTCAGTCTCGGTAGCCAGTACCAACTGTGCGGCCTTGGAGATCAGGAAATGCACCTCACGGTCTTCGCGCACCAGGCAATCGAGCAGGCGCAAGCCATACTGGACGCCTGAAGCGCCCGTCATGGCCAGCGTGATGCGATCCGGACCGTTGTTCATTTAAGCGCCTCGGCCAGCTTGCCGTGCAGGCCGCCGAAGCCGCCATTGCTCATGATCACCACGTGCGTGCCCGGTTGAGCCTGGCTCTGGACCCGCGCAATGATGCCGTCCAGCGAATCGCTGACGATCGACGGCACCGTACACAGCGCCGCGGTGCCCGCCAGGTCCCAACCCAGGTTGGCCGGGGCGTACCAGATCACCTGGTCGGCATCGACCACGCTTTCCGGCAGTCCGTCACGGTGCGCGCCGAGCTTCATGGAGTTGGAACGCGGCTCGATGATGGCAATCAGCGGTGCGTCGCCAATGCGCTTGCGCAGGCCATCCAGGGTGGTAGCGATCGCCGTCGGATGGTGGGCAAAGTCGTCGTAGATGGTGATGCCGTTGACCTGGGCCACGACTTCCATGCGCCGTTTGACACTCTTGAACGCGCTCAGCGCCGCAATGCCCATGGCCGGGACCACGCCGACATGGCGTGCTGCCGCCAGGGTCGCCAACGCGTTGGCGACGTTGTGCTGACCGGTCATGTCCCAGTCGACCACGCCCTGCGCGACGCCCTCGAACAGCACTTCGAACTTCGAACCGTCTTCGCTGAGCAATTTGACCTGCCATTGCCCGCCGGCACCGGTGGTTTGCACCGGGGTCCAGCAGCCCATCTCGACGACCCGCTGCAACGCCGGCTCAGTGGTCGGATGAATCACCAGGCCTTCGCTCGGGATGGTGCGCACCAAGTGGTGGAACTGGCGCTCGATCGCTGGCAGATCGGGGAAGATGTCTGCGTGATCAAACTCAAGGTTGTTGAGGATCGCAGTGCGCGGGCGGTAGTGGACGAACTTCGAACGCTTGTCGAAGAAGGCGCTGTCGTATTCGTCAGCCTCGATCACAAAAAACGGCGTGTCGCCCAGGCGCGCCGAGACCGAGAAATTCTGCGGCACGCCGCCGATCAGGAAGCCCGGGCTCATGCCCGCGTGCTCCAGCACCCAGGCGAGCATGCTGCTGGTGGTAGTCTTGCCATGGGTGCCGGCAACCGCCAGCACCCAGCGCCCTTGCAGCACATGGTCGGCCAGCCACTGCGGGCCCGAGACGTACGGCAAACCTTTGTTCAAGACGTACTCGACCGCCGGGTTACCGCGGGACATGGCATTGCCGATCACCACCAGGTCCGGGGCCGGGTCGAGCTGGGCCGGGTCATAACCCTGCGTCAGTTCAATGCCCTGAGCCTCCAGTTGGGTGCTCATCGGCGGATAGACATTCGCGTCGGAGCCGGTCACGCGATGGCCCAGCTCTTTGGCCAGAACCGCCATCGAGCCCATGAAAGTGCCGCAGATACCCAGGATATGAATGTGCATAGTCAACCTCGTAAAACATCGAGGCAGGTTAGCCTAGGGTGGGAAAAATCGCACCTGATGTTTAAACGGGCGAGTCACTGCACCCTATTAAACGACTGAACATTCAGAATCTGCCTGCGACCCTGTACACCACCGATGCCGCTGATAATCTTGGCATCCCTCACGCTTGAGTGATCGCCGGAGACCGCCCATGAGCAAAACCACCTACGACCTGAGTATCTCCCCAGACAAAGGTCCCAAAAAATTGTCTGCCGGGCAGCGAAAATTCAATGAGCTGGTGAAAAAAATCGACAAACAACGGCAGATCCTGCAAGCGTGGGAAGCGGCCACCGCGCTTTATGAGCAGCGCTGGCACAGTGAGTTCGTGCCCCAGCTCGACATCCTGCATCAACACACGGTCGGGTTCGTGCAACTTCTGAGCGACCTGGGCGAGCGAATCAAACTCTCGAAAACTGATCGCAAGACGCTGACCCAGGAAATTTGCGGCCAAGCCTACACCCTGCTTGATAGCGGCAATTGCAGCGAAGAGGAGCAAGTGCGCTTGAAAGCGCTGTACAACCAGCACAGTGGCCGTGACTTCGATACCGATGAGGAAGAAGACAACGAGTTTCTCAAACTGGGACTGCAGGAGATGTTCGGGGTCGAGCTCGACGACGATATCCAGGGGCTATCTCCCGACGACATCGCGCAAAAAATAAATGAGCGCTTGCAGAGCGAACAACCTGAGCCAAACAAACCTGGCAAGAAAAACGCCCACCAGCTACGCCAGGAAGCAGCCGCCGCCGAGGCCAGCCAGTCCGTGCGCGAGGTGTACCGCAAACTGGCCAGCGCCCTGCACCCAGACCGAGAAACCGACCCTGACGAGCGCGAGCGCAAAACCGTGTTGATGCAGCGCGTCAACCATGCCTATGGCCAGCGCAATCTGCTTGAGCTGCTGCAACTACAGCTGGAGTTGGAGCACATCGATGCAAGCACCCTCAACACGCTGACTGCTGATCGACTGAAACATTACAACCGCGTATTGACCGAGCAACTCGATGAACTAAAACAGGAAGTATTCGATCAGGAGCAAGGATTCAAACTGCAGCTAAATCTCGACCCGTTCGACAAACTGACACTGGCGAACCTGCCTGGTTTTTACCAGCAGCAACTCGACTCGGTCCTGGATGATATTCAGGAACATATTCTGCTCGGCGAAGAGCTGAATGATCCCAAGAACCTGAAAGCCTGGCTCAAGGCACAGAGGGACTATGAGCGCGAAATGGAAAAATCACTCAACAACGACCTGTTTTTCGACGACCCGTTCTTTCGCTGAACAGCCGTCACTTCAGCCAACACCTAACGGGTTATCCCGTGCTTGCGCAGCTTTCTATAGAGGGTATTGCGACTGACCCCCAACTGTTCGGCCGCATGGGTCATGTGCCAGCGCTGTTGTTCCAGGGCATTGAGCAAGGCCAGGCGCTCGGCATCGTCGAGTGGAAACTCGACCGGCGCCGGTGCACTGCTCGATGCCGGACGAGCCTGGCGAATCATCGCCGGCAAGTCCTCCACACCGATGCGCCCCTCTTCACACAAGGCTGCCAAGGTCCGCAGCACCGTGCGCAACTGCCGCACGTTGCCTGGCCAGGCAAACCCGAGCAACGCCTGGCGCGCCGGAGCATCAATCAACACCGCCTCGCCACCCGCCTCTTCGGCCAACAGAAAGTCCAGCAACTGGGATTTATCACTGCGCTCACGCAGGGGCGGCAAACCTACCTCCAGGCCATTGAGCCGGTAATACAGGTCTTCGCGAAAGCTGCCATCCTGCACCCGCTCCAGCAAGTCACGGTGAGTGGCGCTGATGATCCGCACGTTGACCGCCTGCGGCTCGCCACCAATCGGCACCACCAGCCGGTCCTCAAGTACCCGTAACAAGCGGGTTTGCAGGGCCAGGGGCATGTCGCCGATTTCATCCAGGAACAAGGTCCCGCCATCGGCCTGCTGCAACTTGCCGCGCATGCCTTCCTTGCGCGCGCCGGTGAAACTGCCGCCGCGATAACCGAACAGCTCGCTCTCGATCAGGCTCTCAGGAATGGCCGCGCAATTGAGCGCGACAAAGGCTTTGTCGGCACGCTGGCTGGCCTGGTGCACGGCCTTGGCAAAGGCCTCTTTGCCCGAACCGGTCTCGCCATTGATCAACAGCGGCACATCACGTTCGAACACCCGCAGGGCTTTGCGAAAATCCGCCTGCAAACCTTCATCGCCCAGGCAAATACCGGCCAACCGCGGCCGCTCGGCAACCCTCTGCGCCTGCGCAACCGGGGCGGGCACACTGCGCGGCTGACCGCGCAACAGGGCAAACAAGGCCCGGCCGTCGCGGGTGCGCAGTGGCCAACTGGCGCTGGCGTTGACGCTGGCGCGAGACATCAGTTGATCCAGCGAACAGTCGAAAAAGGCCTCCACCGGCTTGCCCACCAGGCCGCCGCGAATATGCCCCAGCAGGTTCAACGCGCTCTGGTTGACCGCACTGATGCGCCCTTCCCCGTCAAATGCCAGCAGCCCTTCGCTGAACAGCCCGACCGACTCGGCCTGCAGGTGAAAGCGCAGCAACCAGTGGTTGTCGAAGTGGCGCAGGAAGTAGCAGCTCTCGATCATTTTCGCCGAGAGATTGACCAGCGCCATGGTGTGGAACTGGCTCTGGCGCGAAACGTCATGGCGCGCCGAGGAAACGTCGAGCACCGCCAGCAACTCGCCATGGGGGTCGAACACCGGGCTGGCCGAACAGGTCAGGCCCGTGTGGCGGCCGCGAAAGTGTTCATCCTGGTGGATGGTCAGCGCCTGGCGTTCCACTAAACAAGTGCCGATTCCGTTGGTGCCTTCGCAGGCCTCACTCCAATCGGCGCCGAGCCACAGGCCGGCGCGCTCGAAGATCTTGCGCTCGGTGGACGCCGTGACACAGTTGAGAATCACCCCACGGGCGTCGGTCAACAACACCGCATGCCCGGCACCGCTGAGTTGCTGATGCAGGCTGTTCATTTCTCCGCCGGCAATCTGCAGTACCTGCTGCAGGCGCTCGCGACTTTCCAGCACCCGACCATGCTCCAGCACCGTGGGCGCGATGGCCAATGCCGGATCGAGATGATAGTCCTCCAGGCATCGCAGCCAGGAACGGGCGATGGACGGATCGCTGCCCGGACCGTGCAACTGGTTCTTGCCCTGGGTGACGGTCAAGACCTGTTGGGCATGGCGACTTAAATGGTTGCTGTGCATTTCTTATTGTTCTCCCCGAGGGTCAGGTCCGCAGAACGGTCGTACCCCCCCGTGTCCCCTATCCTGTGCCTGGTTCAGGCGAGTGCTTCGCCCTCTCATGCAGCCGAGCATCCTCCAGCCCGGCGCGCATTGCAATGCCAGCGAGACCGACCGGTCACGCGCTGTGCCACAAACGGTACAAAGTGTCACACGACCCGTATCGAATCTGGCACAGCCTGCAAGCAAGGCCCCGCCGCCGACTGCGCAAACCCTTGATTTACAGGCACCACAAGGCACTGGCCCGACCTTTGCTCTAGGCTTGTACCAGCGCTTATTGCGCGTACTCCCCTATAAGCACAAAAGCCAAGGAGACACTCATCATGCGTTACGCTCACCCCGGTACTGAAGGCGCTATCGTTTCGTTCAAAAGCAAATACGGTAACTACATCGGCGGCGAGTTCGTCGCGCCTGTCAAAGGCCAGTACTTCACCAACACCTCGCCGGTCAACGGCCAACCGATTGCCGAATTCCCCCGCTCCACGGCCGAAGACATCGAAAAAGCCCTGGACGCTGCCCACGCCGCGGCCGATGCCTGGGGCAAGACCTCGGTCCAGGACCGCTCCCTGGTGCTGTTGAAAATCGCCGATCGCATCGAGCAGAACCTCGAAGTCCTGGCAATCACCGAATCCTGGGACAACGGCAAGGCCGTGCGCGAAACCCTGAACGCCGACATCCCGCTGGCGGCTGATCACTTCCGCTACTACGCCGGCTGCATCCGCGCGCAGGAAGGCAGCTCTGCGGAAATCAACGAACACACCGCGGCCTATCACTTCCACGAACCGCTGGGCGTGGTCGGCCAGATCATCCCGTGGAACTTCCCGATCCTGATGGCCGCCTGGAAACTCGCGCCGGCCCT